>JAUWIO010000101.1 GCA_030605305.1 Actinomycetes bacterium | reverse complement strand
CTCCATAACAGCGGCGACTGTCCGGCCAATGGCCAGCCCGGACCCGTTAAGCGTATGTACGAGCTGCGGCTTCTTCGACTCGTCACGGTAGCGGATATTGGCCCGACGAGCCTGAAAATCTTCGAAGTTGCTGCAAGACGATATCTCCTTGAAATTCTGATAGCTGGGAAGCCAGACCTCCAGGTCATATGTCTTGGCCGCCGAGAACCCGATATCACCGGAACACAGGTTGACCACCCGGTAATGAAGCCCGAGAGCCTGCAGTATCTTCTCGACATCGGCGGTCAATGTCTCGAGCTCATCGTAGGAAGCGGCCGGTTCGACAAATTTGACCAACTCGACCTTGTTGAATTGGTGCTGCCTGATCAGGCCGCGAGTCTCACGTCCGTGCGCCCCGGCTTCCCGTCGGAAACACGGCGTATAGGCCGTATAAAACAAGGGCAAAACGCCCGTGTCGAGTATTTCATCACGGTGGATGTTGGTCACCGGGACCTCTGCCGTCGGGATCAACCATAGGTCGTCGGCCGCGCACTTGAAAAGGTCGTCGGCGAATTTCGGCAGCTGACCGGTCCCGATCATACTGGCCTCATTAACAAGAACAGGCGGCAAGACCTCTTTGTAGCGATTATCTTTTGTATGGGTATCGAGCATGAAGTTTATTAGGGCCCGCTCGAGCCGGGCGCCGGCACCCTTGTAAAGAGCAAACCGGGCGCCGGATATCTTGGCCGCGCGGTCAAAATCAATAATATCCAGGTCTTCACCCAGCTCCCAGTGGGCTTTTGGCTCGAACTCGAATGAAGGACGCTCACCCCAAACGCGGGTAACCTCGTTGTCGCTCTCATCACTACCGATCGGCACTGATTCATGCGGCGCATTCGGTAAATACAAGATCGCCTCGCGTAATCCTTCTTCCAGCGGCCTGAGCTCGCCCTCGAGCGCCGCGATCTCCGTCCCCAGCTGGGTTGAGACCGTCTTCAGTTCATCGGCCTGACCCAACAACTCTTCGGTCGACTCGCCGGCTTTTTTTGCCTGGCCGACAGCGCGCATGACTTCGCCGACAGACGCTGAGGCGCTGTTCCGCTCGGCCCGTTTCGCCTCAAGCTCACTCAATATGTCGCGACGCTTGGCATCGGTTGTCAAAATAGCGTCGATATCGACGTTGGCGCCCTGAGACGCCATGGCTGCTTTGACCCCCTCGCTATCTTCGCGGAGCTTCTTGATGTCAAACACTAGGCACGCTCGCTCGCGGATATGAGCCGAGAAGCTTCACTTCTGTGAGCTTGGACCGCAGGCACTTCAGGGCCTCGGCAATGGTCGGATCGTCGACATGCCCTTCGAGATCGACAAAGAAACAGTACTCGCCCCGGGCCCCGCGGGTGGGCCGGGAAGCGATCTTGGTCAGGTTGATGTTACGGTCCGCAAATTCCTGCAATATTGCCAGCAGGCTACCGGGGCGGTCCTCGTGGATAAAACAGACGATCGATGTTTTATCGAAGCCCGTCCGCTGGGCGGACGAGCGCCCGAGCACCACGAAACGGGTCTGGTTGCCGGCGACATCCTGTATGCCCTCATCGAGTATGGTCAATCCGTAGCGCCCGGCAGCAAGTTTCGTGCCGATAGCGGCCCATCGACCGTGGCCGTCACGGGTCACTATCTCAACCGCCTCAGCGGTGCTATTCGCGGCCTTGATCGCTGCCCCCGGGACTTCTCGCATCATGTACCGGCGACATTGGGCGGTCGCCTGGGGGTGCGAAATAACAACTTCGATCTCACTCTTATCAAGGTCCGCGCGTCCTAATAGATTGTGCCGGACTGAAGAGATTATCTCTTTTTCGATCTTTAATTCGACATCGAACGCCAGCATGTCGAGAGTCGTGTTGACGGAGCCCTCGACGGAATTCTCAATAGCGACGATCCCTTTTTCCACGTCCCGGCGCTCCACCGCCGCGATCACATCTTGAATCGACGGGAGCGGCACGACCTCCGCCCCATTCAGGGAATACGACGAGTGCAACGCTTGTTCCGTAAATGTACCCGCCGGCCCCAAGAACCCTATTTTAAGGCTCAAGTCTTGACTCCTTGATATGCTTGTCTGATCGACTCTTCCTCTTCCTGGGATAGCGGAAACTCCGAGCGCCTCTCAATTATCGGCTTGGCATAGACGCGGCTATCGCTACGGCCGTTGATCGAGCTAATAATGACGCCATCGCCCCGCTCGTTTAAGAACGCGGCTGCGAAACTGAGCTCTCCGCCAATGTCCTGGAAGGCATCGAAGCGGACTACGCCCACATGCCTGACGGTCTCCTCTAGTATCCCTCGATGGCGCGCATCGACAGCCGCCAATCGTACATTCTCAGCGGTCAGCCTCTCAATATCATCCACAGCTGAGCCGAGCACTTGCAGCGCGTTAGGTTCGCTTCTTAAGCTCGCTCCGGCACGTTCCTGGGCCGCCTGGACCCGTCTGAAGTAGATAGTCAGGGCGATGACCCACACAAGTGTCAGAACATTGGCGCCCGCTAATACGATTAAAGTTGAATCAGAAAAAAAGAGCGACGACATTCCCTCTCCTTGAATTGGCCTTAGATTATACACAATAACCGCGTCACAAACCCGGTTTCGAGACGGTCGGAGCGGGGAGAATACTCGAATGGAAAGGATTGAAGCGCCTCTGGCGACATTCAAAAAAGCGACAGACCGGCTCGACCGGGCCGATATCGATTATGTGGTCTTCGGCGGCATCGCCGTCTGGGGGTATGGGCGTCGGCGCTGGACGCGGGACATCGACTTACTCGTCAAACAGGCGGATGCAAAGCGGATTCTCGAAGAACTTGGCAAGGAAGGGTTCGAGACCGAGGAAAGAGACCACCGCTGGCTATACAAGGCAGCCTTGGACGATGCCCATATCGATATCATTTTTGAGGCCAGGGGCGAAGTGACGCTCACGCCGCAACTGATCGAACGGCGCCGAACGGCCGAAATAGACGGCTACTCGTTTAAGATAATGGACCCGGAGAACCTGGTCCTAGTGAAGATAATGGCCACCAAAGAGATCCGGCCGGCCGATTGGTATGATGCTCTCTCTATCTTACAAAACCTCAAAGGCTCCTTTGATTGGAACTACTTCATGGAACAGGCGCCCCCACAGGCCGACAAAGTGCTTAGTTTTCTCTTCTTTGTTGAGGCTTTCGGGGCTGACGGTAACGGCGACCATTTGATCCCGCCGATGATCATCGAGGGGCTGATCGACATCTACTTGCGCGGCCAATCCACTTCAAAGAGACGATACGCCTGATTGACTAGTGAATGCGAAACGTTGCGCACCGGCACACCACCGGGCGTAAATCCCGCTTCACGCCCGAAATGAGCATGCCCATGGAGGGCGAGATCGGCACCGCCGTCGTCAATGGCGGCGCCCAACTCCGAACCGCCCAAGAACGGGTATATCTGCGGGTCCTCGCCGGTTAGCGTATCTGTTACCGGGGCATAGTGAAGGACCACTATCTTTAGCTCAGAATCAAGCTGGGCCAAACCATGACGGATCTTCTCACCTTCATGCCTGGCCGCTTTAAAGAATCGGCGCCAGAGATCCTCCCCAAAATCAGTCAAGGCGCGACGCCCAAAACCACCGGCAAAACCCTTGGTGCCCGTGAAGCCGACACTATGTCCTCTGATGTCTAGAACCGTGCTCTCCCCGTCGAGCACCTGGATGCCGGCATCTTCAAGCAGATCATGGAATCGTCTTTGGTTCTTCTCATGATAGGCGTGGTTCCCCAGGACGGCGATGACCGGCACCATGACTTCAGCCAGTTCTTCGATGACGGCTTCGATCTCAGCTATGCGCCCGCGATACGTGAGGTCTCCACAAAGAACTAGAACATCCGCGCGCGTGTTGATATCGGCAAGGGCATACCTGAAGACCTCGGCCCCGCCTTCATGGCAATGTAAGTCCCCGACCGCCGCTATCCGCAACGATCCGTTACTAAGTGATCCGCTCAGGTTTTTCGTGCTCCTCCCAGGTGGAAAGCGTTGAGCTTTCATACCCGTGAGAGAGGGGCGAATATTTTGGACGTCAGGCGTCTAGTGTCAGAAAGAAAAACTCTCGACGATGCCGTTCAGATCCGCTCTGAACTGTTCGAAGTCCATGTCATCGGCCCAAGCTGCGATATGGAAAACCATGTCATCGGCCAGGATGATGACTATCTGCTCCCTCACTGTTACCTGAAGCTCAGAGGTAAAAGTATATTCGTAACGGAGAGCATCTTTTCCGTGCACTTGGATCTTCTCTTCACTGATTTTATTAAAGTCGGTAGAGTCTTCGTCTTGTAGGCGAAATCCGCGACACTCGTGCCGCTGACCGGACTCGCCATTGCCGGCACTGCGAAAGATAGTAGGGCAATGACAAGAAACAGAGCGAACATCCGAGCGGAGAAGCGACTACGAAACAGCTGCATAAGGGGCCCCTAGGCACACGACATCAGTATGGATGAATTAGTTGCTCGAGGAAGCACACCAAGCGCTTGAATATTAGTCAAGAAAAGGCTGGGTACGGTAGGTGAAGCGAGTGACAGCAAAACACCGCTCTGGCTTCAAAGCGGTGCGTTACCGACAAAAACTTTTAACAAAAGCTCTTAGCAAGAGCGCTTGCTTATGTATATCGTGTCGGCAAAAACCGGGGGGAACTTTATAGATCTATAGCAAATTAGAGCCCATAGAGGACCCGGACCTCGCCGGCACGGCGCGTCAACCTCTCTTGATCGAAATACAGGCAGAGCGGACCGGCGTACTTGT
>JAUWIO010000161.1 GCA_030605305.1 Actinomycetes bacterium | reverse complement strand
TTGTACGCGCTGTATGCGGCGGCCGGCCGGATCGACGAAGACGAGTTGCGTACATTACGACAGTTCGGCAGTCGCCTTGAGGGTCACCCGACCTTGGCTTTTCCGTACACAGAAGCAGCGACCGGCTCCTTAGGGCAAGGCTTATCGGTCGGTGTAGGCATGGCGATGACGGCCAAGTATCTCGACAAATTACCCTTTAATACTTTTGTATTGCTTGGCGACGGGGGCATGGCCGAAGGTTCGCAGTGGGAGGCCATCCAGCTGGCGGCCCACTACAAATTGGACAACCTTATCGGGATCATCGATGTCAATCGCCTGGGGCAGAGCGAGGAGACGATGTATGGGCACGATGTCGCCGCTATCGTCCGCCGCATCTCGGGCTTCGATTGGACCGTTCTGGAGATAGACGGCCATTCCGTTGAGGCAGTCTCGGCCGCGTATGACGAGGCGCTAGCGACGGACCGCCCGGCGATGATCGTCGCCAAGACCCTAAAAGGTAAGGGCTTCTCGATCTTTGAAAACGCCGAAGGCTGGCATGGCAAGCCGCTCAAGCGCGAGCAGATGGAAAGCGTCATCGGCGAACTCGGAGAAGTGGATAAAACACTGGTCGGAGAAGTGGCCGGCGTTGGCGAAGAGCGACCGCCTGTCGCTGAGAAGACCGCGTTGGCGGACTTGGATTACCAGCTGGGTGAGAAGGTAGCGACGCGCGAGGCGTACGGAAAAGCGCTGGTGCGGATCGCCCCGGGCCATCCGGAGATGGTCGTCCTCGATGCCGAGGTCAATAACTCAACCTTTACTAAATATTTTAAAGAAGCCTATCCGGACCGTTTTTTCCAGATGTATATAGCCGAGCAGAATATGGTCGGGACGGCTCTGGGCATGTCCCGGCGGGGCAAGCTGCCCTTCATCTCGACATTCGCGACCTTTTTCTCGCGGGCCTATGATCAGATCCGGATGAGTCAGTATTCGCGGGCAAACATCAAATTCGCCGGCTCGCACGTTGGTGTTTCCATCGGAGAAGATGGCGCCTCGCAAATGGGTTTGGCCGACATCGCTCTGTTCAGATCGATCTTCAACGGTATCGTCGTCTATCCGGCGGATGCGGTAGCCGCCGAGAGGCTCGTAGAGGGGCTGGCCGAGCGCCGGGAGATCGCCTATATCAGATTGACCCGGATGGCCACCCCCGTTCTGTACGGAAACAACGAGCAGTTCCCGATCGGCGGGAGCAAGGTCTTGCGCGAGAGCGAGGACGATCGCCTGACTCTCGTGGCCGCGGGAGTGACGCTTTATGAGGCTCTGGCCGCCCATGAAAAGCTGAAGGAGCACGGGATTCTTACCAGGGTAATCGATTTGTACAGCATCAAGCCGATAGATTGGCAAACGCTAGGCAAGGCGGCGGTTGACACCGGGATGCTCGTCACCGTCGAAGACCATTTTCCGGCCGGCGGCATGGGCGAGGCCGTCATGAGCGCGTTGGCTGAGAATCCGGTCGAAGTGCATACGCTGGCGGTCCGTAAGACGCCTCGGAGCGGTTCTCCGGGAGAACTTCTGGATTATGAAGAGATATCCCGGTCGGCGATTGTCAAGAAGGTCCGCGAGCTGGTCGGCGTCCAACCATCTTAATCAGCGAAGCTGTCGCGCAGATAGGCTAGCTCGCTGGCGGCCGTCTTTTCCACGTCCGGGCCAAACCACTCGACCGACACGTAGCCCTTGAAATCTTTATTCTTAAGCGACCTCAGGAAACCGGTGTAGGGCATGTTGCCCTCGGCCATCGGGGTCACTCCGATAATGTCTTGTGAGGCCTGTTGGTCATGGAGGAGGGGATAGTGACTGTTCGGCGGGATCTTAGCGTTCTTTGCGTGGACATGAGCGGTGTGTTCGAAGAGCCACTCCAAAACAGCCACGGGATCGAAATGGATCTCCCAGAGGTGGTAGATGTCGAGATTGAGCTTTAAATTGGGCCGGTCGACAGCTTCGAGCAGCGCCAGTGAACCCGGGACGGTGTCGACCAACGTTTTAGGGTGGGTTTCAGGCGCCATCGTTACGCCGGAGGAGGCCGCTTTATCGCAGACCTCGCGTAGAGCCTTAGCGCAGGCGTCGAACTGTTCGCGATCGGCTTGGAGGCTGCCGACGACCCCGGTGAAGACCCGAATACGGGGCGCGTCGATCGCCTCCGCGTAAGCGATGAAACCGTCCGCGTCGGACACTGACTTTTCTCGCGCGGCCGCCGTGCCGGTTAAGTCGAAATAAGGGGATATCATGCTCGCTTCCAGATTGGAATCGGACAACAAGGCCGCTATTTCGCGGGGATCCGTGCCGGCAAAGTGTTCGCCCCAGATCTCGATGCCGTCGAACCCGATGGCGGCGACGATCGGGATGATTTCGCTCAATGTCTGGGCAGTACGGCGGAAGCCGATAGAGCAAAGGCTGATTTTCATGCCGGTAGTGTATCATAAGGTATCGTGATTTGAGTCGATCATCACAAGCTTGGGCTTAACGGATAAAGAGGAACCAAAAAAATTGATCGAATCCATCAGAAAGACCTTGGCCGACCACCAGATGGTGGCGGCGGGCGATAATATTCTGGTAGCTGTCTCCGGAGGCCCCGATTCGACGGCCTTATTAGCCGGCCTGGCAGCATTGGCGCCACAGATGCGATTGACTCTGGGTGTTTTTCACTTGAACCATGGTTTGCGCCCGGAAGCGGGGGACGATGTTCGGCACGTCAGGGGCTTGGCGGCCCGGTACGGGTTGCCCTGTCATGACATTGAGGCGGATATCGCCGGGGCTGCCGGCGAATCCGGAGACGGTATTCAGGCTGCTGCCCGTCGGGTCCGCTATGCGCGGATGGAGGAAATCGCCGCTGAGCACGGTTTTAACAAGCTCGCTCTAGGCCATACAGCCGACGATGTCGCGGAGACTTTGGTGATGCGGCTTTTGCGAGGTAGCGGCGCTGCGGGCCTTGGTTCGATCCCCCCGGTGCGTGACGGCTGGATAATCCGGCCCCTTATTGCGGCGCGGCGTCATGACATCATGGCCTTTCTGGAAGCGGCGGGCCTCGTTTTCTTGCAAGATCCCTCTAACACCGATAGAAAGTATTTCCGCAATCAGGTCCGGCATGATCTGCTGCCGCGACTGGCGGAGTACAACCCACGCGTTATCGAGCGTCTTATTAATACAGCCGAACTTCTTAGGGAGGACGAACAATATATCGAACGTTTAGTCGAGGCCGTTTACTTGCGAACGGCGCGCGCTCGAACGCGAGAGGTGTCTTTTGATATAGGGGAATTAGCCGAGCTGGATCGAGTG
>JAUWIO010000111.1 GCA_030605305.1 Actinomycetes bacterium | reverse complement strand
CCGCTTCCACCTTGTCAGCGAGACCGTCGATGAACTCCCATTCACATTGGCGCACAGACATATCGACCTCTATCTCGACTTTGCGCCCGTCCTTGGCCGCTGCCAGGTCCAGCCCGGCCGCCAGGGCCTCTGTCTCCCGCTCCCCGCCGGCGAAGCAAACAGTGACACAACTACCGCAACCGACGACCAGTAGCTTCTGATGCTCTTTAGTGAGCTTGATTATCTCGTTAATAGGTTTTTGTTCGGCGATTATCATAGTTGCTCTTTGATGATCTCGGCCAGGCTTGTCTCCTGGTTTATCTCATAGGTGACGAGTCGGTCGCCGCCGATACCGATGCCGTCGAGTAGCGTCCGCACGTAATCGACCCGCCGCTCGGCCAGACCGTTGCCGCTCTTATAGTGGCAATAGTTGCCGGCGCAAAGTGTCAGGAAGACCTTGTCAGCGCCGTCCTGAAAGGCCCGCAGGATGTCGACCGGGGCCAGCCGGGCCGGCCAGAGTACTCGCCCTACCCGGACATTCCCGGGCAGCTCTGCAGTAGCATCGAAAGTAGTGTCGGCGCCCCAGGTGTGGCCGAACTGGCAGATGAAACCAACTGTCGCGTCGCCTCCGGACGGCGACCAACCAGCCTCGCTCGCATCGAGCCCCGTCTGCAATTCCAAGAGATGTTCATCGGGCATCTTGACTGAAATAGCGTCGGCCGGGCACTCGGAAGCGCAAAAGCCGCAGCTTTGACAGGTCGTCGGGTCCATATAGGCCTTGTCGCCCCGAATCTCCGGGACACCGTAAGGGCAGACACGTACGCAGGTCAGACAGGCTGCGCACTTATCATTATCAACTCTGGCCCCGGCGGTACAGCTCAAGCAACGCTGGGCTTCGCGAAGGGCGTCGTTCTCGGAATACCCCAACTCTACCTCTGCAAAGTCTTTGAGGCGGTCGGCTTCAGGGGTGCGCGGCATCCACCGTCGCGGCGTCTCCCACATCTGCGAAGCTATCCACGATGGCAGCTCGTCTACGGGCGCGAGCTCGCGCTGGAATACCGGCGTTTCGCCGCCGAAATGTGCGTCGGTAGCGGCAGCCGCCCGATGGCCGCCGGCGATGGCGTTGATTGCCGCGCCCGGGCCGGTGACGACTTCACCGGTCGCAAAGACCGTCGGTTCACTTGTCCGCATCGTCTGACGATCGAACTCCAGCAGGCCCCTCTCGGTCAACTTGACACCGGAGTCCTTCAGAAAAGAGAGGTCACTGCCCTGGCCCACAGCCAGGACGACCGTGTCCGCCGGGATAATATTGCGGTTGCTCTCGTTGAATTGGGGATTGAACCGGCCTTTATCGTCAAAGACACAGGTCGCCTCTTTGAATTCGAGTCCCGTTACCCGGCCCTTCTCGCCGACGATCTTATCGGGGCCCCATGAGCAGTGTATCTCGACGCCTTCCTCCAGCGCGTCCTCGATCTCCCAATCATGGGCCGGCATCTCATCGCGCGCCTCGAGGCAGACCATCGTTACTTTCTTATCGCCGAGCCGGCGGATGCTGCGGGCGGTATCGACCGCTACATTGCCGCCGCCGATGACAATAATGCGCTCGCCTAGATCGACCGGCTTACCTTCATTGATGGCCTCGAGGATCGGGATGCATGATTCGACTCCGTCCAGATCGACCCCCGGCAGCGGAATGGAGCGGCCTACCGAGAGGCCGACGGCGATGATCACAGCATCGTGCTCACCCGTGATCTCTTGAAAATCAATATCGGAGCCGATGCCGACGCCGGATTTCAGCTCTATCCCGAGAGCGAGGATGTTGTTTATATCGCTGTCGAGGATATCGGGCGGCAAACGATAGTCGAGAATACCGTAGCGGAGCATACCGCCCGGTTTCGGGTGCTTCTCATAGATGGTGACATCGTAGCCAAGCCGGGCCAGATCGCCCGCGGCCGTCAGGCCTGATGGACCGGCGCCGATGATACCTATCGATTTACCCTGGGTCTTGGCGGTAGGCGCCACTATTATCTCGCCGTCGGAGTAGCCTAGTTTATCGGTTACGAACCGTTTCAGATGACAGATAGCTATTGGTTCATCCACCCCGGCACGGCGACAAGCCGATTCGCATGGATGAGCACAGATACGACCGATGACCGAGGGAAGAGGATTGGTCGCCATGATGACATCAAGAGCCTCTTTATAACGCTCCTGCGCTATAAGAGCGACATATCGGCGGGCATCAGTATTGACAGGGCAGGCTGCCTGGCAAGGCGGAGCGGGCCATTCAACGGGCACGGATGTCTTCTGCGTGTCGGTCATCTCAAAGTGATAATTGTAACTAATAATGACCCATCGGGAAAGCTGTCAAGCACCCGTTCGACACGATTTTCGGCGTAAATATTTACCCGGCCCGGCGACGCCTTCTTTCCGCGACTTCGTCCGGGACACGGTTGGCGCGTTCGATATCGGGGAGACGCACCGTGAACGCGTCGAGCGCGTGAAAAAAGAGACCTATGCCCCAAGGGACGGCAATCCAATAAAACCACAGGACGTTCGGGGACGCGATCAGATTGATGACCAAGAGGGCGATATTCACTACGATATATACGATAACGTGCGCGTAAAAGCCCCTTAGGGCCCGAACCCGCGCACTGTCACGATGATAGTCTTCGTCCGGCGTATCTACCATTACTCTTCCACCTCGCGTATTCAATTCTCTACTGTTCTTGCGTCAAGGGCGTTTTGTTAAACAGAGCGAGGCAATAAAAAGAGAGGTAAGATATGCAAGACGGCATTAATAGATGACAAGGAGATATCATGAAGATCAAGACATTCACCCAATCACTAAAGATCTTCCACGTTAAGCAAGAACTAGAGGCGCTCGACGAGCAGGTCAATCAGTTTCTAGCGGCCGGCCCACGCCGGCTCATCTCGGCCAGCGACGCGACAACCGCCGGCGAAGGCGATACGATCGGCATCATTCGCGTTATCGCTTACGACGAATAAACAGTTCCAGGGACACGTACCGAATTCCAGGGACACGTACCTAATTATTTTCTAAGAGATTAATTAGGTACGTGTCCCTGGAATTTTAATTAGGTACGTGTCCCTGGAACTAAGCTGTTTTGGCTTTAAGGAAGGGCGGGACGTCGCCGGCTTCGCGCGGGCCGACGATGACAGTCCAGTCCGCGAGTTCCTCGTCGAGCTCGCCCGATATCTGCGCGACGTAGCCCGGCAGTATGAGGTCTTTATGGCCGACTTTGTCCATGATCTCGCTCTTATTGATGAACTCGGCGATCTTTTCCGGTACGAACTTGCCGGCCGCCCAGGCTGTCAGGACCGAGAGACCTTCCACGTCCATGACCAACAGCCATGTCGGCACCCGGCTGGCCTCTATCTCGCCTGAGACGATGAAGTAGGTCAGGGAGAAGTTGGTCGTTATCATGACCGGACTGTCTTGACCCGGCTCGCCTATCGGATAGATACCCTGGCTCATTTGCATCGGCTTTTGCGGGTCAGTATAGATGTTCTGCTGTAGGACCAAGAGCGGCAGGACCCGGGCCGGATCGATATCGTTCAATAAGATGATGCCGCCGTATTTCATTAGATGGATACCGGCCAGAGTAAACTCGAGGTTGGCGTCGTCCGTGCCCTCGCCCGGAATGGTGATGACCGGGAAACCCAGCGGTTTGAACTTCTGCTTCAAAGCGGCCCGGCGGATGTAGACCAGGTCCTTTAGTGTCTCGCTGGCGGATTTGGCCATCGGGGCCAAAACAATGTCCTTAACGCCGGCGGCGGTGACTTTTTCGGAGACTTCCGCCAGCTCTTCGAGGGTCTCTCCACGAACGGCCAGCGGCACATCGGCCTCCTTGGCGATGGCGGCCATGGCTTCGGCATTGGCGGCAGTCGCCCCGTGGATGAGCGGACGATTACCCTTAACGACCTCGAGACCAGCCTTAATGACCTCGGGATCGTCAGAGATAAGAACCAGCGGCAGATCCGTACTCTCGGCCGCCTTGGAGACAGCGGCAGCGAATGTGCCGGCATCGCCGGAAGCAGCGCGAATCGCCACGACCCGCGGCCGCAATTCTTGCTCGATCCGCTCGAACTCGGTGTCTTGGGTCTTTTTCGCTTTGGCCGCGATCTCATCCGTACCGGCGGTATCATCGATGACTACCCCGAATACGCCCGGATGGACAATGGTCTTTTCGTGCCTAAAGAGGACGGTCTCATCGCCGAGCGAGAAGGCGTTGTCGCCCGTGCCGATGGTGACCTTACGGATAGGAGCGGCGGAGGCCTCTGATAGCTGCCCCTTGGCTTCTTCGGAGATGTACGGACAGGCCGTGACTTCGACTTGTCGGGCGCCCAGTTTCATAGCGAATGCCATGCATGTCGGTACGCCGCACTCGCCGCAGTTCGTCTTGGGCTGAAGTTTAAATATCTCCAGTCAT
>JAUWIO010000116.1 GCA_030605305.1 Actinomycetes bacterium | reverse complement strand
GCGCCTGTACGTCCGTGTCGGGCAGATTGATGCCCTGGTTAGCCCGGAGCACGCCTCCGGTCTCCACGCGGCACAGGACATCGGGAGCGGCGATCTTCATCACGATCAGCTTCAGTAACCCGTCCGAGATGAGGATCTCCTGTCCGGGCTCGACGTCCAGTGGAAGGTCCGGATATGAGACACTCAAACGCTCGGCTGTCCCGACGGTCCGCTCGGTCGTTAAGACGACCTCTTTGCCGGGGGCCAACTCGACCTCGTCCTGTGCCAGCGGGCCGGTCCTGATCTTCGGTCCGGCGAGATCAGCCATGATACCGACGGGACGGTCCATCTCGTTAGCGATGCCCCTGATATTAGTGATGATCTCGAAAAGGTCCTCGTAGACCCCGTGCGCCATGTTGAGGCGAAATACAGCTACGCCTCCCTCAAGGAGCAGGCGCAGAACCGACGGCTCGCGGCTGGCCGGGCCGATCGTGGCGACTATCTTGGCGCGCGACACCACTAACCTACCGGCGAATGCTGGTAAAAGTATCGAGACCCGGATATTCGGCCGCCGGCCCAAGCGCTTGTTCTATCCTCAGTAGCTGATTATATTTGGCAGTGCGGTCAGTACGCGAAGGAGCGCCGGTCTTGATCTGGCCGGCGTTAACGGCCACCGCTAGATCCGCGATGGTCGAATCTTCGGTCTCCCCGGAGCGGTGAGATATCACAGTGGTATATCCGGCGCGCTGTGCGGCGCTGATGGTGTCGAGAGTCTCAGTCAAACTCCCGATCTGGTTGACCTTGACCAGGATCGAATTGGCTACGCCCAGATCGATACCTTTGCTGAGCCGCTCGACATTGGTCACAAACAGGTCGGCGCCGACGAGCTGGACCCGGTCACCCAAACGGTCGGTCATTTCTTTCCAGCCGTCCCAGTCATCCTCGGCCAACCCGTCCTCGATGGAGATTATTGGATAGCGATCGACCAGCCCCACATAGTAATCGACCATCTCGGCGGGGGAAAGGACCTTGCCTTCACCGGCAAGATGATAGGCCCCGTCCCTATAAAACTCGGTCGATGCCGGGTCCATGGCTATCAATATCTGCGACCCGGGCTTATAGCCGGCGCTCTCGATAGCCTCGATTATCGCTTTAAGGGCAGCCTCGTTCGATTCCAGATCGGGGGCGAACCCACCCTCATCGCCGACGCTCGTAGCCAGACCGCGCCCGGACAAGACTTTCTTCAGGCTGTGAAATATCTCCGCCCCGGCCCGCAGGGCAACGCTAAATGAATCGAAACCGGCCGGCATGATCATGAATTCCTGCAGATCGACGTTGTTATCGGCATGGGCGCCGCCGTTGACGATATTCATCATCGGTACGGGCAGCTTATGGGCATTAGGGCCGCCAAGATATTGCCACAGAGGGACACCGACAGCGATCGCGGCCGCCTTGGCCGCGGCCATCGACACCGCCAAGACGGCATTGGCCCCAAGCTTGCTCTTATCGGGGCTGCCGTCGAGATCCAGCAGCTCCAGGTCCAGCTCGCGCTGGGCCAGAGCATCAAGACCGAGTATTTTCGGAGCGATGACCTCGCTGATATTGGCCACCGCTTTTCGGACGCCTTTCCCTAAATAGCGATCATTGTCGCCGTCGCGCAACTCGATGGCCTCGAATGCTCCAGTAGATGCCCCCGAAGGCACAGCTGCCCGGCCCATGGCCCCGCCGGCCAGCCATACATCCACTTCTACTGTTGGATTACCCCGTGAATCGAGTATCTCCCGGGCTTCGATCGCCTCAATCGTCGTCATAGATCTCCTCCTTAGCTATATTCCACAGTGTCTCTTTTTCCTCAAGTGATAGTGATGCAAAGTCGCTCTGCTCTTCGCGCGCCAGTCTCTCCATGCCCGCGAAGCGGCGACGGAACTTCTTATTGACGCTGCGAAGAGCCAGTTCCGTATCGACTTCCAAATGGCGCCCGTAGTTAACGAGCGTGAACAGGATGTCGCCGAACTCCTCGGTCCGCTCCCGGCTGTGCGGTTTCGTCTCGCGCAACTCGACTATCTCCTCGGCCAGTTTATCCAATATCCCCTCGTCGTCGGGCCAAGCCAACCCGCCGCGCGCTGCCTTCGCTTGAAGTTTTTGCGCCATAGCCAAAGACGGCATAGATCGCGGTACGCCACAGAGGTAGGACGGCCGTTCTTTTTCTTCCGCTTTTATCTCTTCCCACTGGCTCATGACCTCGTCCGCCGTCTCGAGCTCGACCCCGCCAAAGATGTGGGGGTGGCGCCGCTTCAGTTTGGCATTGATCCCGGCAATGACATCCTCGATATCAAACCGTCCGGCCTCCTGGGCCATCCGGGCGTGAAAGACCACTTGGAGCAGGAGGTCGCCCAGCTCCTCTTGGAACTCGCTGAAATCGCCGCTTTCGAGCGCGTCTATCACCTCGAACGCCTCCTCTATCAAATGTCCCTTGATCGAGTCGTGCGTCTGCTCGCGATCCCAGGGGCAACCCCCGGGCGATCGTAGGGTCGCCATGATCTCTACGAGTTCTAAGAATGCGGACTTTTCCGTGATTACACCTCTGACGACGGCCGGGCCGGTCTTCCACCCAGGCGCTTGCTCGAATGATTATATCATCGAGGCAACAAAAAAAGCGCCCCGGGTGCGGGGCGCTTTGAAGCTCATGGTAATGGGTTGGCGCTAGCTCTTCTTGATCGTAGCCTCTTTGTTGAGACGCTCGATCAACTCACCGAACTTGGCCTGCTGCTCATTGGTTTTGAGCATCTCCTTGACCTGGTCTTTGACGTCCTTGTAGGCCAGTTGTTTCTCTTTCTTGAAATCGTTCAGCTTGAAGATGACGAACTTACCGTCTCCGGCATCGATGACCTCGCTGACATCGCCGACCTCGAGATCGTTGATCTTATCACCGATCTCCGGCGGGAAGTCGTTGGGACCGGCCCAACCGATATCGCCGCCTTCGGCAGCCGTCTGCTCATCGGTCGACTTGTCCTTGGCGGTCTTTGCGAAATCGGCGCCGTCATTCAGCTCATCCAGCACTTTGCCGGCTTCTTTCTTATCGTCGACTGTGATCTGGCTCCACAGACGCTGCTCAGGCTCGATGAACTGCTCTTTGTTCTTGTCGTAATAGGCTTTCTTTTCCTTGGCGCCGACCTTGATGTCCTTAGTGACTCGCTCCATCATTTCATCGGCTACAAGCTGGTCGTAGATCTGGTCGCGCAGACCTTCCTCGGTGAGGTTTTGGTCCGCAAGCGCCTTCTCGAACTGACTCTTTTCCGGAAAGAGGTCTTTGACTTGCTTGACCCTTTCATCAACGTCCTTGTCGGAGACCTTGATGCCGACCTTTTTTGCTTCTTGCTTGATAAGTTCGGCATTGATAAGAAAGGTCACTATCTGCTCTCGATAGCGCGTCTCTTGCTCCGGGCCGCCCTCACCTTCGAAAAGCTGTGGTTGCTGCTGTTTGATGACCGACAGCTGCTGGTCGACCTGGGACTCCGGTATATCGACGCCATTGACCGTGGCCGCCGCCGATGCAGAGTCTCCTGTCAGCAAGAACGCAGCCCCAAGGCCCGCCGCTACCAGGACGACTCCCACAATTATTCCGATTTGCCATGTTTTCATACGCATACCCCCGTTGAAATCTAAGGCATTATAGCACTTATGATTTCGATTATGAATTCGATGATTCGAGGCTGGTCGACGGGCACTTGCAGGACGAGCTCGCCGGTAGCGGCTTTGAATTTCGCTCCCTCGCGGGCGGACAGGATGCGGAGTCGGGCGCTCTCGCCTTTGATGACCAGGCGACCTTTGTTAAGCATGATCGATACGAGATGACGTTCGGAAGCCCGCCAGCGCAATCTGGCCACGTCGAGCAGATTAGCCACAGGGGGCGGCAGAGCCCCGAACCTATCGGCGATCGCTTCGGTCGCTTCGGCTATCTCCTCATCACTGTGGGCCTCGGCGATCGAGCGATAGACTTCAAGCCTGATGTTCTCCTCGCCTATATAGCCGGCCGGGATATACGCATTGACCGGAAGTTCGATCTTGACCTCCGATACCGGCGGCGCGGCCTGACCCTGGAGCTCATCTACCTCGCGGCGGAGCATCCGGCAGAAAAGATCGAAACCGATACTTATCATGTGGCCGTGCTGTTCCGCCCCCACAACATTCCCGGCGCCCCGGATCTCGAGGTCCTTCAGGGCAACCCGATACCCGGAGCCAAGCTCAGTGAACTCCCCGATCGTCTTGAGACGCTCGACAGCCGGATCGGTCAGGCTCTTGCCGGCACGGTAGGTAAAGTAAGCGTAACCGCGATGCCGGCCCCGCCCGACCCGCCCGCG
>JAUWIO010000078.1 GCA_030605305.1 Actinomycetes bacterium | reverse complement strand
CTCTTTGACCATGCTCGACATGGCCTGCCGTATCTCGGGCGGCACATTCCCGTCAACATAGACCTTGACGGTCGTCGGCTCCCCGGCCTGCATCGATATCAAGAAATCGGCGGGAAAATCCATACCGATGTCGATCTTCGCGTCGCCCTCGCGCCGCCCTTCTTTCAGGCCCAGACCCCTTTTCAGAGCCGCCGAAGACTTATATTTCTCGATTGCGAGGCCCGAATCATCCTCTTGCGTCATTTGATCGAAAGCAGCATCAAGACCTGTCTGATGGACGCCGATCGCCCGCGTCTCGTTGACATCGGCGGGCAGTAGCCAAAAAAGGGCCACGTAAACGACAATGCCCACGCCGGTCATGATGGCAAAGAACCGGTCGCGGGTATATTCTTTTATGTCTTTGCGGACGATAGCTGAGATTATCGCAGCCCGGCCGACCCGGCGGCTCATGTGTGCAGCCCTCTCCCCGTCAACTCGATAAAGATCGTCTCCAGAGTGGCCTCTTCGGTATGGATCGTCATCAACCCTTGCGCCCCGCCCGCGGTCTTAAGGCGGTCGCCGGCGCCGCTTTCGTCAAGCTCCACGACCTCTTCCCTTACCTTGCCGTTGTCCTTGATGCGCACGCGGACCGAGCGTTTTCCGTGCGAGAGCTTAAGGTTGTCCGGCGTATCGAGGGTGACCATCCTGCCCTCATTTATAAATGCGACCCGGTCGGAAAGCTGGTCGGCCTCGACCATATCGTGGGTCGTCAACAACACGGCCGCCCCTCGCGCCGCTTCCGTCTTGATCAGGTCGCGGATGGCCAAGGCCGAAGCGGGATCCAGCCCATCGGTCGGTTCGTCGAGAAAAAGTACTTTGGGTGTATTAATAAGCGTGCGGGCGATCATCAGACGCTGGCGCATGCCTTTTGAAAAGTCTTTCGGACGATCGTCGGCCCGATCGGCCAGATCGACGCGGCGCAATAGTTCTGTGATATCAACGCCCTTTAAGCCAAACAGATCGGCAAAGAAGGCCAGGTTCTCGCGCGCCGACATATTTAGATAAAGGTTCTTCTCCTCGAAGCAGACCCCGATCTCTCCCTGCACGGCCGTCCGCTCCCGCGTGATGTCTTGCCCCAGGATATCTATGCTCCCGGATTGCGGCGGCATCTGCCCGGTCAGCATCTTGATGGTCGTCGACTTCCCGGCCCCATTCGGGCCTAGAAACCCCAATATCTCCCCGGGGGCGACCGAAAAGCTGATATCATCGACCGCCTTCTTCTCCTTATAAGAGTAGCTGATGTTCTTGACGTCAATAGCCGGTCCGGTCATGTCCGGTCCCTCCCCTTCTCTTCTTCCCAACCCTTTGCCAGCTCCACGAAAGCGGCGGCGAAGAACGCGTGTACATCACGCATCTCTTCCAGCTCATGGGTGGCTTTAGCGGATAAGCCTTCGATCTTCAACGCCCCTTCTGCCATCTCCTTGACCTGGGTCAGATGGTGCATCCGCCCCGTGATCATGTCACTCCAAACACCTTGCTTGATACGGAAGAAAGTCTCCCGCGAGCCCCGGACATGAAAACGCTCGATGAAGCCGATTTGCCCCAGGACCCTGGTGGCCCCGCTGATAGCGCCCTTGCTGGCTCCGAGCGGCTCTCTCAGTTGGCTGGTCGATAGGCCCGGCTCCGGCGCGATCAACAAAAGCGCCAAGACCCGGCCGTACATCCTGGTCGACCCGCCTTGAGCAAAATATGCGCCGAAGTCCTCGATGAACTTGTGGGCGTCATCCCCCAGGTCCGGCAAGGTCGCGCCTGCTTCGCGGTTATCCATGAGCATCGTTGTCCATTTCCTTCATTACGTTCACTAACTACTGAACTTTATGAAGTGTATCTCTCTTTTTGAGAAGACGCAAGGATTATGCAGGCATTAATATACTATTGGATCGTTCAGGGTTTTGGGGCGCCGGGCCCCGATTCGGGGGCGCGCCAGGAGCGCATGAGATCGAGGCCCAGACCGATCACGGCCATGATAACGCCTGAAATGAGCAGCCACCAGGTCTGTCTGACGAGACCGGCGGAAAAAGAATCATAGATGCTTTCGACGATGATCTCCAGGTTGCCGCTGATACCGGCCATGACGGGACCGCGAAAGACTTGGACCAGGAGGATGCCGATGAGACTGACGATAGCCAGGGAGACCCCGGCCGTCCGCAACGCATACGAACGCCGACCGATCCCTGCCGCCCAGATGATCCAGATCAAGATTCCGATAGCGGCCAGTCCGGCGATCGGTCCGAGCCAGATGAATACGGTGCCGAACGTATATATCGAAGGGACTTCACCCTTCTTTAGCAAGACGACCTTGTCCGGCACGGCGCGCACGACTTTCTTGACCTCGGAGTCGAGCCCCGGTATCTCTTTGACAACGCTCTTAACAGGCCCCGTCACTGAAGATATATCGAGCCCCACGGCCTGCGGGTCAGGCGAAGTCATCGCTTGATGTATCTGCTGAGCGAGCTCTTCGATCGCCGGCTTGATTATCTGACTGTCTAAGCGCGCAGCCAGGGTGGATTCCAGAAAACCCTCAAAGACTTCTTTAGCGGCCGGAAAATCCTCGAAGGCAGTCTCGACGACCTCGTCGGCAATGGCTGTGCGGACCTTTTTGGTTCCGATGATCTCGACGGTTCGTTCGACGAACCGGTCTTCGTCAAAGATATCGCGCTGCATCCAGAGCCCAAAATCAGCCAGCAATAGCAGGACGGCGGCGGCGATGGACAACCAGATTGTAGCCCGTGGCGACATTCCATTCATGCGCACTGATATACCCGATAGCCGAGGTTTTATACAGTCAGGACGAGTTTAACGGGCGGCGCGGGTGCGCTCGCCGGCGCGCAGAAGCTTCTTGCGCAAACGCAAGCTTTCGGGAGTGACCTCAAGGAGTTCGTCGTCCTCTAGGAAGTCGAGACTCTGCTCGAGAGTCAGGACGGTCGGCGGGGTCAGAACGATGCTGTCATCCGAGCCGGAAGCGCGTACATTGCTCAACTTCTTCTCTTTCGTGACATTGATGCCCAGATCGCTGTCTCGCGAATTGAGCCCGACGATCATCCCTTCATACACTTGGGTCTGCGGATTAATAAAAACCGTGCCGCGTCCTTGAGCGTTGTTCAGCCCGTAAGCAACGGCTTTGCCGGTCTCGGCAGAGAAAAGAGCGCCATTGCGCAACCGCGGCAGCATCGCGCCTTGTCGTTCGTATCTGAGAAAGAGCGAGTTCATCACAGCCGTGCCGCGCGAGAGCGTCAGCAGACGACTCCGTAGGCCGAGCAAACCCCGGGTGGCGATCTCAAATATCAGCCGGCTGGAACTATCATTATTATCATCTTGGGACAGCATGATGCCCTTTCGCTGCCCGACCTCGCTGATGACCGCGCCCGCATACTCGGCGCCGACATCTATCGTCAGCTCCTCGATGGGTTCGTGTACCTTGCCGTCTATCTCCTTAGTGATGACCAGAGGCTTGCCGACCTCGAGTTCGAACCCCTCACGCCGGAGTGTTTCAATAAAGACCGACAAGTGAAGCTCGCCGCGTCCTGAGATGACGAAGTCACCGGCCTCACCAGGGGCGAATCTTAGGGCCACATTCGTTTCCAACTCTTTCATGATCCGGGCGCGGATCTGGCGGCTGGTCACGAACTGACCTTCGCGACCGGCGAAAGGCGAGGTATTGGCGGACAGCGAGATCTTCAACGTCGGCTCTTCGATGCTGATGGTCGGCAGGGCCTCCGGAGTCGCCGGATCGGCCAGCGTCTCCCCTATCTCGGCCTCCCCCGCTCCGGTCAACGAGACGATATCGCCGGCTACAGCCTCGTCGGTCTCGACTCGCTTGAGACCATGGCTGACATAGACCCGGTCGACACGGGCGGTCTCGGTAGTACCGTCCTTCTTTATCAGCGTCACCGCTGTTCCCGGACTGATCTTTCCCCGCTTTATCCGACCAACGGCGTGCTTGCCCTGAAAATCGTCTCGAGTCAATGATGTCACCAACATCTGAAACGGGGCGCCAGTATCGGCTTCAGGTGGCGGAACATGCTCCAGTATCCCTTCAAAGAGCGGGGTAAGATCTGCCGCCTCCCCGAAGTCGGCAGGCGGTTCGTTCCACGCCTTGCCTTCCCGGCTGACCGCGTAATATATCGGGAATTCCAGTTGCTCGACGTCGGTGGCCAAATCGAGAAATAGTTCATGAGTCATCTCGATGACCTCGGTTACCCGGGACGCCGGCTTGTCTATTTTATTTATGACGACTATCGGCTTCAGGCCGATCTCCAGAGCCTTTTTCAAAACGAATTTAGTCTGCGGCATCGGCCCTTCCTGGGCATCGACGACCAGGATAGCCCCGTCGGCCATGTTCAGTGTCCGCTCGACCTCGCCGCCGAAGTCGGCGTGCCCCGGCGTGTCGATGATGTTTATCTTAGTGCCCTTATAGTTGACGGCCGTGTTCTTAGCGAGGATGGTGATGCCCCGCTCTTTCTCCTGGTCATTGGAGGCCATCAATAGCGTTTGCGTAAACGCGGCCTCGTTCTGCCGGAAGGTGTTGGCCTGCTTTAAAAGCCCATCGACCAATGTGGTCTTGCCGTGATCGACGTGGGCGATAATAGCGACATTCCTAAAATCCATATTCTTTGCCTGTCTCTTTCTCGTAAATACTGCTCACGGGTTCTTCGGTATTGAGCGGGGCGAATGCCCGGAAAAGAGCCCGGTACTTCATATCATACGGGCCGATGCTTGTCTACTAATTCCCCATCGCGCCGACAACCCAATTCCACCAAAAAGCTCTTGACCCCTACGTTACGTTAGGGTTTAAGATGGATCGAGGAGGGTGTGAAGATGGCTTACACGATTAAGAAAATCGCTGAGATTGCCGGGGTGAGCGTGAGAACTCTCCACCACTATCACCAGGTGGGGTTAGTTGAACCGGACGACGCGTCGCCGGCGGGCTACCGCCTCTACACCGAGACCGATCTTGAGCGACTCCAGCAAGTACTGTTCTTTAGAGAGCTCGGCTTCTCTCTGGCAGAAATAAAGAGCCTCCTCGATAGCCCCGGCTATGATCGATCCGACGCGCTGAGATCACACGGCAAGCTATTGAGAGAAAAACGCCGGCGCTTGGATGAACTATTAATCCTGATCGATAAGGCCCTGGAATCGACAGAAAGGAACCAAAGCATGGGAAAAGGCGAGATGTTTGCAGGATTCGACGAGACAAAGCTGGAAGAGTATAGAACGGAGGTGCGGGAAAAATACGACCCCAAGATCGTAGCCGAATCAGAAAAGCACACGGGGTCCTATTCGAAAGAGGACTGGCAAGCGGTCAAAGACG
>JAUWIO010000249.1 GCA_030605305.1 Actinomycetes bacterium | reverse complement strand
TCCCGGTCATTTTATTCATGATGGATGAAGGGCTCTTTTGCGGGCTCACCCCGGCCCTTATTACAGGGGCTTTTGCTGAGCGGATGAAGTTCAGTGCTTTTATTATATTCACGGCCGTCTGGTCGCTGGTCGTTTACGCTCCTATCGCCCACTGGGTCTGGGGCGGCGGCTGGATAGGGGCGATGGGCGCGCTTGATTTCGCGGGCGGGACGGTCGTCCACATCAGTTCCGGGGCTGCTGCTTTGGCGGCCGCTATCGTCATCGGCAAGCGTCAGGGATTCAAGGTGGAGATCATGCACCCCCACAATATCCCGATGACCGTGCTCGGGGGCGGCATCCTCTGGTTTGGTTGGTTTGGTTTCAACGCCGGAAGCGCGCTTACCGCCGGCAGTCTGGCCGGGTTGGCCTTCGTCACTACCAACTTGGCCGCTTCAGCGGCATTGCTCGGCTGGGTCATCGCCGAGTGGCTCAACAACGGTAAGCCGCCTGTTCTTGGCGCTGTCTCCGGAGCGGTGGCGGGTCTCGTAGCCGTCACTCCGGCTGCCGGGTTCATCGGACCGCTCTCGGCCATGGCGCTTGGTTTCGCGGCCGGTATCGTCTGCTACTTCGCCGGCACGCTCAAGTGGAAGTTGGGCTACGATGACTCTCTCGATGTGGTCGGCATCCATCTCGTCGGCGGCACACTTGGCGCTCTCGGTACGGGCTTCTTAGCGAGCACGCTCGTCAACAGCGGCGGGAGCAATGGGCTTTTCTATGGCAACGCCGGGCTCTTAGGCATCCAGTTCGTCGCCGTCGCAGCCACTATCTCCTACTCGTTTATCGTGACCGTCTTGATCCTGAAGGCGATCGATCGGATCATCGGAATACGCGTTAGCGAAGAGGACGAAAAGACCGGTCTCGACCTATCGCAACATAGCGAGGTGGGATATGCTCTGCACGACTGATGGGATACCGATAGCCAACGCCAGCCCGACCCTTAGGAGGAAAGATGAAGAAGATAGAAGCGATCATCAAACCGTTCAAGCTAGACGCCGTCAAAGACGCTCTCAGCGAGGTCGGGATCCGCGGTCTGACCGCCTCGGAGGTGCGCGGGTTCGGGCGTCAGAAGGGGCATACCGAGATCTATCGCGGGGCCGAGTATCAGGTGGATTTCGTCTCCAAGGTAAAGATAGAAGTCCTGGTCGCCGACGAGCAGGTCGATGTGGTCGTCGCCACCATTTTGGAGGCAGCTAAGACCGGGCAGATCGGCGACGGAAAGATATTCATCCTCCCGGCCGACGACGCTATCCGTATCCGTACCGGCGAGCGCGGGCCGGACGCCTTATAGGGGGCCGATAATGTGACGGCGGCGGCGGAGCGGGCGCGTAAGATCGATCAGACTATCCACGGGGTCGTCGAGCGGGCCGCGGTGGACGGGCGCCTTGCTGCTGAAGGCTGGACACTGTCGGCCATCGGCGGGTACGGCGGGGGACGTCTCGCCCCTTTTTCCGATATCGATCTCGCCCTGGTCCATCGAGGATTACCCAAGTCCGAAGTCGTTGCTCTTGTTCAGGCGCTTTTCTATCCGCTTTGGGATTCCGGGCTTGAACTTAGCCATACGGTCCGTTCCGTTAAGGAAGCAGTCTCATTCGGCCGGGAAGATCTGGCCTGGCTGACATCCACTTTGAGCGCCCGTTTCATCGCCGGCGAGCCGGAACTGTTCGCCGACTTCTCTGGGGCGATGATCGCGGTGGCCCGGGCCAAGAACGGACGCCCGTTCTTCGATAAAGTAATGCGCAAGGTGGCCCAGAGGCGGCGGGGCGCCGGCGATGCCGGACGCCTGCGCGAACCGCAGATAAAGGACGGCCGCGGGGGTCTTAGGGACATCCAGGCCGTTTATTGGTTGGCCCGGGCTTGTGCCGCTGATGGCGGCGAGGTCCGCGATGAGTTGCCGGCATTGGTAGCGGCCGGTCTGCTGTCGGTTGATGACCGCGCTGATCTCGAATCGGCACAAGAATTTCTCTGGAAACTCCGCACCGACCTTCACGAATTGGCCGGGCGCGATCAGAATCAGGTCACCGCAGAGCTTCAACCGCAGTTGGCAAAAAGGTTGTTTCCGGACACGCCCGATTGTCTCGGCGCTTTAGGACAAGCTCTCTATCGGGCCGTCCGCGATATCGGGGCCGTATCCGATGAGTTCTTTACCGCCATAGAAAGTCGTCTTTGGCGCGGTCGGCGCAAGAGCCGATTGTCGC
>JAUWIO010000265.1 GCA_030605305.1 Actinomycetes bacterium | reverse complement strand
GTGCTCATATGCAACCTCTGCAGCGCGATCATCCCTAGGGGGTCTTTTGGCCAGGCGGGGGGCTGCCATCCCATCCCGTTGTCGGGCGCACAACCGCCCGGGGGGCTGACGATCGACCTTGACGAGCTGGAAGAGCAGTTCAAATATGTCACGAGGCACCGCAAATGAAGCTTTCAGCCACCAAGATAGGCGCGCGCTTTTTGGCGATGGCGCCGCTGCTCTTTTACGGCAATATCTATATCGGCCTGCGCTGGCTCGACAAAGGCCTGATAGAGGTATTCAGGGACCCGCTCGGAATAGCATTCCTGTGGCTGATGTCGGCGGCCTTCACCGCTTACGCTTTTAGGCCGCTGATATTTCCGGCGCGCCAGATATTTTTCGCCCTCGGATTGTTGCTGCTTGGTATATCGCTAAGCTTGCTCACAAGGGAGAGCGAATCCATAATCCTAAGAGAGAGCGAAAGCGGCCGGATCGGCGGCGAGCAGATAACACTCGATTCTGTAGATACTTTTGACTACCCCAGTTTTCTCCTCACTCGCGACCAGGTCGCCCAGGTCACTATCGGCTCCCGGCAAAAGCGGTTCGGCGTCTTGCCGACCCGGGAAGGCGTCTCATTTTTTCACACGAACCGCTTCGGTTTCTCGCCAAACATCCGGGTGATCCAAGCAGACGGCACCCCCGGTGACTGGCTGGAGCTTCCTTTTGGGCCGGAGCCGATCAATGAAAAATTCAATACGTTGGTGCCCCGGCGGCCGCCGCCGCGCTTGATGCTCGGCGTCGGCATGTACCCGCCCGAGCTCGAAACCCTGTTTCTTAGCAAGAATGAAAAGGTTTACTTTCTCCGCCTGGAAGAGGGGGTCTTAGGCGGGCGCCGCCGGAACCTCTTGGATCAAGATTACTTTTTGTGGTTGACTGACGGCCGGCTCACCGACCCCACCTACAGGATGATGGTCTGGCAGGGCTCCGAACCCGTCTTCGACCAGAGAATCACTCCCGGAGAGTCGATCGTCGTCGATGGAGAGACCCTCCAGATCGGCGCGCTCCAATATTGGGCGGAGATTGAAAAGGTCAAAGATTACGGTCTGCCATTGGTCCTGGCAGCTTGGATGCTGATAGGAGCGGGGCTGGTCTTGCTGCCCGTGTGGCTGATAGTGGGGCGACTTGCGTCGAGACGTGCCTCCCTCAAAGCTTAGTGTCCAATTGAGTCCAATACGCCTCCAAGGCAGCCGCCTCGGCCGTCATTTCGAGCTCTTCGTAGGCCAGCAACAGGTTCTGGGCCGCCGTTCGCTTATATGGGTTTAGGTCTAACGCCCGCTCGTAGCTGGAGACAGCCTGCAGCAAGATGCTCTTGTCCCCTTCTGCGCGCGCCCGGTTGTGGTAAGCGGCCCCGAGGATCTGGTGGTTGTCCGCCTCTAGCGGGGAAAGTTCGACCGCCCGACTCGCAGCCTCGATAACCAACCTGGCGGTTTGTGGGTCCACCTCGATCTCACCGAAAAAACGGTCGGCCAATCGAATCTGATACCAGTCCCCGTAAGGATTGAGTCGTTGACTCGTCCGGTAAGCCGCGACGATCTCGCTGGCATTTACCGCCCGCTCCCCCCTCTTTAAGAAATACTCGGACATGAGTAACGGGACCGAAGACACGATCATAGCTACCGCCAGCGGTATCAGAAGGGCAGCCACGGCCGGACCGGCCTTAAACGGTGCACGAGGCCCCGCTTTAGTGGTCAGCGCCAAGGCTACGCCTATCATTATCCAAAAGAACGTTAGATTGACGATATTGTCCGGATTGATCATTTCAGCCAGCAGGTAGGCGGTCAGGCTCAAGAATAATGCGGCGCGCCGACGATCCCAAGACTCATCGACTCCGGCTCCCAGTAAGCGCCTCCCCGCCACCGCCAGCAACGCGATGAAAATAATGAGGGCCGGTATTCCCATGGTCGCGCCGATCGT
>JAUWIO010000061.1 GCA_030605305.1 Actinomycetes bacterium | reverse complement strand
TGTCACGATAAGACGGCAAACAGTACGGCAGTGGCCGGTCGCCCCAGAGAGCGCCATGCTGAACACGTGAAAGCGGGGCTGCCGTGTGTCCAATGCCACAATCGGGTCGCACACAAGAATGCCGGGCGCTACAAACCGCTTACGATGGAGGCGCCGGCTTTTGAGTACACCGACTACCTAACCATGCGTTCCGGGTGCTCGAGGTGCCACTCGACTTCTGCCGCTTACCGGGACGACCGCCTCCTCGATGAAATAGGTTTCGCTGAGTTCCCGCCCACTGACTGTGGGTCCTGCCACGTTAAATCGGTCCCCACGCCCGACTCCGGGTTGCTCGACCATTCCTTAGCCGGTTGGAGCGGGGCCAGACATGGGCGCGTGGCCGCCAAAAATTACGGGGAGTGCTTTGCCTGTCATCCGCGCCACACAAGCGGCGATGCCCCGCCTGACTGTACAGGTTGCCATAACGGTATCGCCATGCCCCACAATATCGGCGATGGTGAGCGCTTCTACAGTTCGCAGGCCGGGTTTCCTAGATGGGCGCGCGAGCACGCAAACTTCGAGGAGTCCGCGAAGAGGTGCGCCCAATGCCATCAAGACGAGCGGGCCGACGACCGCTGCGCCCAATGCCATCACGAGCAGTACCTTGAAGGAACCGCGGCCGGAGCGGCGACAGTCTGGCCGCAAGGCCACCGAGATGTCAGTGCTGAAGTCGGTGAGTCATGTCAGGAATGCCACATGGTGGAGTTTTGCGCTTATTGTCATAGCGAGAACGAAAAACCGCCGAAAGAACTCTACTTCTATCGCCTCAGATAGCGCTAAGCGACAAACTCGCTGATAGCGCAAAGATCGCGGATAAGCCGTCTGAACTGGCAATCGTCGCTGCCGCAGAAGTTCATGCAAAACGACTGCTCACCGCAGACAACGCCCTTTTCCAGTAGGCCGCGGAGATCTTCCTCGCTGACCGAATCCACCCAGTCTATGACTGTCCGGCGAAAATCGGCTGTCGGGGTGCGCGCCATGAGGAGAAGGTTAAAATAGTCGCAGTCAGAGTCGAGACAATAGACGAAACATCGATCGAGTTCGAGGCAGTTCTGAGCGTCGCTGATAAAACGCTCTACTTCTTCATCTGTGAGGTTTTCGATCCAGTAGTTAAAGCGGATCTTGGTTAAGTCGGTTTCCTTCATTTGCGATCAGCTTCCTCTTGTCTGTCCGGCCCGAAGGCAGAGACAAGATATTAGCTGAATTTCGCAAATCCAACAAGGATGACCTGGCGCTTTACCGCTCCTGTCCGGCCGCCTCCAACAACGCCGTTTCAATCATCTCGCGGGTCGGCCAGCCCAAGAAGCCGCCTTTGACCCAGTAGACGCGGCACATCAGACTATAGGTCGTGGTAGCTCGCGCGGCCGGGTCGATATCTTCGCCGTTTACGCGAATAGACGGAGAACCGACAAACTTCTCTGCTCGAGCGGTTTCTCGGTCGACAATGTTTTTCTTGACGAGCTGCGCCTCTATCCCTCGCTCACGAAGGACCGATTCGAGCAGCTCTTCTGCCTTCTGATAGAACGGGCAGTCGTCAAAGTACAGGAACTCTATTAAAATCTCGTTCTCCATCTCCATCCCCATTTTATCAGGTATTCATGGATTTTTCTTAGTAGGTTATACTGGGAAGGTTGATAAAAGAGAGTGTACAGGTAAAGGAGCGATTTGAATGCCTTTTGGGCGTTTAGGATTAGATGACGCCCTGGTTCGGGGCGTTGCAGAGATGGGCTACACAGAGCCCACACCCCTCCAGGAAAAGGCGATACCGCTAGGCCTGGAGGGACGCGACATCATCGGTTGCGCGCAGACTGGAACTGGAAAGACGGCAGCGTTCATACTGCCCATCTTGGCGCGCATCAGCAATAAAAAGGGTATCAAAGCCCTGGTCGTCACGCCAACGCGTGAACTTGCGAGCCAGATAACAGAAGTGGCTGAAGCTTGCGCACGGTTTACAGACTTTAAGGTCACGGCGGTTTACGGCGGTGTGCCTTACGAAAAACAAGAAAAGGCTTTGGACGATGGGGTCGATCTACTCATCGCCACACCGGGACGTCTGCTGGATTACATACGCAAGCGCCGGATCAGCCTCTCTTCGGTCGAGGTCTTCGTGCTCGACGAAGCGGACCGGATGCTGGATATGGGCTTTTGGCCCGATGTCAGCCAGATCGTCGACAAGCTCCCCAAAGAGCGGCAGAGCCTGCTCTTCTCCGCCACCATCTCGCCGAATGTCTTATCGGTTATCGGGCGGACCTTAAAAGATCCAATACAGATCGAGATCGGCCCGCGGTCGATGCCGGTCGACACGGTCGAGCAGTCCGTCTACCCGGTCGATTCGATGCAGAAGACGGACCTGTTGATCGCCATGCTTAAGCGCGATGAGATGTCGCGCGTCCTGGTGTTCATCCAGACAAAGCGCCGGGCGGACATTGTCTACCAGACCCTCGAACGGGCCGGTATCTCGGCTGCGCCGATTCACTCGGATCTTAGTCAAGGCCAACGTCAGCGCACACTCGAGGATTTCAGATCCGGCAAGTGCCGAGTCCTGGTGGGCACGGACGTGGTAGCCCGCGGAATCGATGTTGAGGGAGTCTCCCACGTCATCAACTACGACATACCGGATAATCCGGAGGATTATGTCCATCGCATCGGACGGACAGGCCGTGCCCAGGCAACTGGAACCGCCTATATGTTCATGTCGGCTGAAGAGCTAGGGAATCTACGGGCTATCGAGGGCTACATTAAGAAGAACTTCGAATACCGCGATCTCGAGGGCTTCGACTACCACAAGCGCTATGTGCCAAGTTCAGAAGTGAAACCCATGGCACGGACCGGACGGGCCGTTTTCAGGAGTGGGGCCCGCAGGTCGATGAGCCGGCGTGTCCGCCGCCGCTAGCCGGTCAAGTATTCTCTAGAAGCCGCGCGAATTCCTCAGGGTCGGTGACCGGGCGCGCGCAGGTGTGATCCCGGCAGACATAGGCGGTAGCAGAACCGTCCAGCGCCTGCATATTTCCGACATAAGGTGCGCAGGCGATGACGTCGGCCGCCTCCACGGGATCTCGCCAGAGCACAACCGCGCCCGGGCGGAAACCGCTATTAGCCACTCTCAGCATGTCCGATACTCCGGGCGCGCCGCGCTTCCCCACTATCACGATCTCTTGGCCGGGATCGGTCAGATCTTCGATCACGCCAAGCAGGTGGGTGTGGGCGGCCGGATTCTGCCGGACCTTTCCCGACGCCAGCGCCACGATCTCCTCGGCTTTCTCTTCGTATTCCGAGCGTCCGGTCAAACGGGCTAACCGCAAAAGATTGGCCGCTGCCACGGAACTACCGGCCGGGATCGCGCCATCGCGAGTCTCTTTGCGCCTGACGAACAAGGTCTCGGCGTCCTCTTGCGTGTGAAATAAACCGCCAGCATCTTCATCCCAAAAGCGCGCCAGCATCTCATCGGTCAGCGCCAGGGCCTGCTCTAAGTATGCTGTCTCGAACGTAGCTGAATACAGTTCCAACAACCCCCAGACGCAAAAAGCATAGTCGTCGAGGAAGGCGGGTATAGCGGCTTCACCCTCGTGATACCGATGTCGGAGGCCTTGACCATCAGGAGACATCTCTTGAAGCACAAAACCGATGGCCCGTGCCGCCACCTCGACGAGCTCTTGGTCGCTCAGAGCGCTCCCGGCCGCGGCCATTGCCGCTACCATTAAACCGTTCCAGTCCGCCAAGATCTTCTCGTCCCTTTGAGGGCGGATGCGCCGGGCTCGAGCGGCCAATAACTTCATCCGAGCGCCTTCTTCAATAGCGCCGTCCGGCGTCGCCAAGCGAGGTGGTTGAGCGGGGCCATCGTCAATGCCAAATATTCGCGAAACGATAGCCGCATCCGTCTCCCCTAGCGCCGCCTTCAGCTCAGCAACTGTCCAAACATAGAACTTGCCCTCCTCTCCTTCGGAGTCCGCATCTTCGGCAGAGTAGAAACCGCCCGTGGGCGCCGTGAGATCATGGCGCACATACTCGCAGATCTCCCGGGCCGTCCGGCCGTACTCGTCAGCTCCCGTCACCCGGTAGGCCTGCGTGTATGCCATCGTCAACAATGCCTGATCGTAAAGCATCTTCTCAAAGTGCGGCACCCGCCATTCGGCATCTGTCGCGTAGCGATGAAAACCCTGGCCCACCTGGTCGTATATCCCGCCACTTCTCATCGCTCGCAGCGTCTTCTCGACCATCTCAAGCGCAACCCGGCTTCCCCGGCGGGCGTGATATTGTAAAAGAAAAGTCAGATTATGGGGGGGCGGAAATTTTGGGGACGCGCCGAACCCACCTGACACAGAATCAAATGCTTCAGCGAGCTGGCGAAAGCCCAGATTGACCACGGCTTCCTGTGAGCCCGCGGCGTCGTCGGGGCTCTCTTCCGCGGACATCAAAGCCACTAACTGAGCGCCGGCGTCCTCGGCCTCGCCCCGGCGCTCGCGCCAGACGTCCCTGATCTGCGGCAACAGCTCGACGAGACCAGGTTGGCCGAACTTGGCAAGCTTTGGAAAGTAGGTGCCGGTGAAGAACGGTTTCTTGTCCGGCGTCAGAATGGCCGTCAACGGCCAACCCCCATGCCCCGTCATGGCCTGGCAGGCCGCCATATAGAAGGCGTCTATATCAGGACGCTCTTCCCGATCGACCTTGATGCTGATGAAATCGCGATTCAGCAGCTCAGCCACGTCCGCGTCGGCAAACGACTCTTGCGCCATCACGTGACACCAATGGCAGGTGGAGTAACCTATAGACAGGAAGACAGGCTTCTCTTCGACCTGTGCGACCGCGAAGGCTTCGTCCCCCCAAGGCCACCAATCGACAGGATTAGCAGCGTGCTGGCGTAGATAGGGGCTCTTCTCTTTTGCAAGTCTATTACTCATGCGGACTCCCTCTATTGATTCCCTTGTTTGGCAACCTCTCGACGCACAGCAGCGCGATATCGTCGTTAAAGCGATCGCCGGTAAATTCGCCGACCTCCGCCAGCAACGCCTTGATAACGACCCCCGGAGACCGACCGCCAACGGTGCCCCCGAAGGACATCAAACGTTCCTCGCCAAAGAACTCAGCGCCTCGCCGGCTTTCGATCACACCATCCGTATAAAGTATCAGCTTGCCGCCGGCGTCTAGGTCGCATTGTTCATCAATATAGCGTAGCTCAGCTGGAAGACCCAGCATCGGCGAAGTCGTGTTCGTCTTTGAGACCAGGCCCGCACCATTCACAATAAAGGGAGGCGGGTGCCCGGCTGAACAGTACACAAACCGACCGTCTCCTACTGTAAGTACACCGTAAAAAGCGGTCAAAAGTGTTTCCGGGTCTGATGATATTATCGCCCGGTTGGCTAAGGACATTACCTTCGCGGGCGAATCATGCTCATAAGCGTAGGCCGCGATACTGCTGCGCGCCAGAGATGTCATGGCCGCCGCATCGATCCCCTTCCCGACGATGTCCCCGATGGTGATCCCGACCCGGCCATCCCCAAGATCGACCAGATCGTAGAAGTCCCCGCCGACTCTTGCCGCTTCCGTCGCCGACCTGTGGAGACCAGCGTACGCCACTCCCGCCAAATGCTCGGGCAACGTGAGCAGGGTATCCTGTAGCACGTCGGCAATGTCGCGTTGCGCTTGATGGAGGGTCTCATTTTCCCAGGCTAGCGAGAGTGTCGAACTTAAGCGTTGTGCAAAATGCTTCTCGGACGGACCGAATCCAGACTCTCGTTTTCCAGCGAAACAAGCGACGCCTTCGACGATGTTGTGGATGACTATCGGAACCACGACAATAGAGCGACGGTTCCAGTCTCTAAGCCCCAAACCGGCGGCTGCCTGACGGGAAGGGCCGAGGACGCTCGGTTCTTGGGA
>JAUWIO010000115.1 GCA_030605305.1 Actinomycetes bacterium | reverse complement strand
GCCTGTTTCTCCGTGAAGATTGGCGTAAGGGACCCCCGTTGGCAGGTCGGTGCTGACGACCGGTTTTTTACAGGCATGGGCTTCGAGCTGGACGAAACCGAAGGCTTCCGATTCCGCTATCGACGGCAGAGTGAAGATATCGCAAGCCTTGTAGTAGGCGGGCAGTTCCTCATCGGTCGCCCGGCCGACAAAATGGAACCGCTCGGCCACTCCCAACTCGGCCGCGAGGGCCTTCAGTTCCGGCTCCAGCACCCCTTCGCCCACGATCACGAACTGGGCATCTACATCAGGGGCCGCCCTGATAAGGTACTCAAGCCCCTTGTAGTAGATGAGCCGTCCGACAAAGAGGACAAGCGGCGTCCCGAATCGTTTTCGGATCTCCTCGGCCTTTGCCTCCACGGCTGGGTCCGGCTTGAACGGTTCGAGGTCGATGGCGAAGGGGATGACTCGGCACTTATCCCGGACCGGGCGCAACCACGGTGACGACTCGATGAGATTAGGCGATGAGACCATGATCATATCGGCCCGTCGCAAGAGACGTTCGATAACGGGACCATACAGACGCCTCAGTAGGCGCTGACGGACGACGTCGGCGTGATAGGTGACGACGAGCTTTCCCGGCGAGCCGGCCGCCAAGTAGGCTAACTCGCCGATCGGATTAGGGAAATGCAAATGATATATGTCCGCCTGGGCCCTCTTGATGGCGCTATAGAAGCCCGGCGCGATCGGAGCGGACTGGACGACGCCCCAGCTGGGGACCCGCTCGACCGTCACTCCGTTCACGGTCTCACGTTTCGCGAGACGACTGTCGCTGGCGACCAGGACCTCGACATCCGCCTGATCCCCCAGCGCCTCAGCGACATCCTGCACATGCTTCTCTACCCCGCCGATGTGCGGATAATAGAGCTTGTTGACTTGAAGGACTTTCATTTCCGATTGACCTTATCAGGTCGGCGAAGAGGGCTCAACACCTCGATATCGACCCGCCTGTCTTTGTTATAATCCAGGAGTGAAACCAGAGAACAACAATGTCATCGTGACCAACCGCAAGGCGCGACATGACTTTCATATCGATGAGACATTTGAGGCCGGCATAGTCTTGGTCGGCACGGAGGTCAAGTCGATGCGGGCGCATAAAGTCAATTTAAAAGATAGCTACGCGCGGGTAAGTAATGGCGAGGTTTTCCTGTATAATATGCATGTAAGCCCGTACGAAAAAGGAACGACCGCGGCGCACGAACCAGAGCGGCCACGCAAGCTTTTGTTGCACCGCCAGGAGATCCGGCGCCTTATCGGGAAGACCAGAGAACGCGGGTTGACGTTAGTGCCGTTGAAGTTATACTTCAGCGGGCAACGGGTGAAGGTCGAACTCGGCCTGGCCCGGGGCAAACAGCTCCATGACAAAAGAAGAGCAATGGCGGAACGGGACGCCAAGCGCGAGATAGAGCGTTCATTTCGAGAGCGCCAGAAAGAGTAAAGCGCGACCCGTTTCAACGCCACGATCGAAAGATCTTGGGGGCGTTTTTGGTTTCGACAGGGGTATTTTCGAACTCAAGTCGCGAGTCGAGGTCCCAATCACCTCGTTAAACAATTGGAAGGCTTTCAAACGCCAATGAAGAACTAGCTCTGGCTGCTTAATAAGTGGTCACGCCGTCCGAGTTGCGTCCGCGGACTCGATAACGGCGTCGCTTAGCGGACTACCGACCCGCCCATGCCTGTAAGCGGGTTTCGGGAATCTCACAGGTGGGCCGAACTGAAGGGTTTGCCGTTGAACCTCAGTCCGGTGGGATAAATCAACCGGCTACACTCGTAGAAGCTTGAGCATCGTTGCCTTTGGACGCGAGTTCGACTCTCGCCGCCTCCACAAAACCCGAATAATGCCCGTACAAAGGCATTATTTTGACGAACGAAAAAATTGGGCACACTCGGGCCAATAATAAGATTCGAAAAATCATCTCAGTGTTCGGTGGAGTTACCGGTTGACCCCTTCGTCGATGATTTCTCGCAGTAAGCGCATTAACGCATCTTCCTCGTAGTGGATATTATTCACGATTTCTCTTGCTCGCAGAGAAAGGCGTCGGTATCCCCAGCGTGATCGTCTCTTGGTCTCGGTCCAGCCCTCACGTTCATAATAGAGCGGCAAGTTAACATCGAAATAGGAGATGCTGTCCGCGTCTTTAAGAACATCGGAGCGTGTGTCGCCGCCTACTTCATGGGCCGCCACGAGGCGGCAGGTTTCGTTCACGATATCCCGGTCCAGACCGCATGCGGTCAGAATCGGGCGTAGTATTTCCGCTCCCTTACGGGCATGGGCGGCCTTGAAAGCATCGTAATCGTCGAAGTGCGTACGTCTGACTTTGGTCCCTTCAGCGGCGCGGTCGATATCATGAGCCAGCGCCGCCAATTGCAGGGCGATCCCCGCATCCGGTTTTAGGTACAACAGCCACTTCAGGGTGTTGTTAGCGTGTTGTGGATCCTCAGGCACCTCCGAGCGTGAAATATTGAGCCGGATTTTTTGTTTGGCACACTCAACGTTGCTAATCACGTGCAACGATAACCCGGCGTAGAGTTTCGAGGTTCATCACCACGGCAATCAAGACCAGCACCGGAAGCACTAGGTTAGTCACAGCACCGAGGAAGATTATAAACACCCGTACATCCCGCCCCATGCGTAATCCGCCTTTGGTCCCAGTTTTGATCCGCTCGCGCATCAGATTGTCGTATTTGTCTGCCGTGTAGCTCAACATGAACGAGCCAATAATTGCCATGAAACCGATGAGCAGAACTAACCTGCTCCCCTGGTTCACTAGAAGGTGCCAGGTTAAGCCGAACAGCAGGAAGGCGTCAGCATAACGATCCAGCACCGCATCGAACCAGCCACCGAAGTCGCTGCTTTGGAATTTTAGCCTGGCCACTTCGCCATCGGAACCGTCGATGATGGACGCAAGCTGAGCCAGAATACCGCCCAAAACAAGAACAAGGTACCCGCCAAGCGCAAACAGTCCCGCAGCCACTACGGAAAGCAGAAACGAGAAAAGGGAAATTTGATTAGGGGTAACGTCAAATTTCACTAAGTACCGGGAAAACAGCACAGAGATGGGGCGGTTTACGTAGCGCGATATAGGGCCGTCATTCGGTTTGTCGCGGAGACGGCCCAGCAGTACCTGCTCTGCTCTCTTGAAGTCCGCTGGATCGTCTACGTCCAGCCAGAAACCATTCACCGGGATCGCTTTGGCGCGCCCCTCGGCGGCCAGAATTCGTATGGCCCCGGATAGGGTAGTGTCGTTGTTCTTTTCAATACTTTGCTCGAGGGCTTGAAAAACGGCAGGAGAACATTGGAAGATACCGGTGTCGAAACCGTTAAAATCGGAAAGACCCTTGCCGATATCATGTATCTTGCCGCCCGTCGAATTGACGCGGGTGACATCCTCCATATCGATGAGAGAGTTGCGGATATCACCGTCCACTCCGAGAGCGATCTCGTCATTAGACAGGTGAAGCTCTGTCAAAGCACGAGCAATGGACGGCTCGAAAAGGTGGTCGGCCATCAGCAGCAAGAAAGGTTCTTGTAGGATCTCACGCGCCTTGAGCACTGAGAGACCGTTTCCTTTCTCCCAGTCGTCATTCACCAGCGAAGTGATTTGAATTTCAAGGCGCTGGGCCAGCTGATCCAAGAAATCGCTGACCCGCTCACCGTGATAACCGGTAACGACATAAAATTCTTCTACACCGGCCTCTAGCGCTGTACGGATAACGCGTTCAATTAGCGGGATGCCTAAAAGAGGGAGGAGAGGCTTGCTGTCCCCCTTCTGCTTTAGTCGGCTACCCTTGCCGGCCGCGATAATCAGACACTTCATCCCCGACCGCCCCAGTCGCCGTTAACGACATGTTGCATATTTCGAGAAGCGTTCGCGCTGCCTACTAAACTAATTCGCGTTCTGTCTTATCGTTTTGCACATTTCTCACAAGGCTCAATGATCCAGCTTGATCGGATCCAACCGTTGCCGGTTCCAGTTCGTCCGGCGACGCGCTTAGTTCAGACTCGGCGTCGGCGTTAATAAATTTTTCCACCAGACAGTGCGCCTCTTCATCGGTGTATTGCCGGGGCGGATGTTTGCAAAAGTAGGCGGAGGGAGCATCGAGGATTCCACCTTCGCGTCGCAGCAAAGCCAGCTTAGCGCAGCGGATAGCGTCTATCGCCACTCCGGCGGAATTTGGAGAATCCTCTACGGACAGGCGCAACTCCAGGTTCATCGGCCCGTCGCCGAACAACTTGCCCTCCATCCGTATAAAACAAAGCTTGTTATCATTCTGCCAGGGGACATAATCGCTGGGTCCGACATGGATATTCTCATCAT
>JAUWIO010000153.1 GCA_030605305.1 Actinomycetes bacterium | reverse complement strand
TGCCCTTCGAAGGGGACGGACCGGTGGCGGTGGCGCTTAAACACATCCAAGAAACTCCGAAGGCGCCGAGCGAGCTCGTCGATGATGTCCCCCAGGAACTAGAGGCGGTCATCAAAAAAGCGATGGCCAAAGACCCGGCCCAACGATACTGCTCAGCGGCCGAGATCCGGGATGATCTGACCCGTTTGGCCGCCGGCATGCCGGTGCGGACCGCTATTGTCGACGAAAATGACCAAACAATGGTCATACCAAAGCCGGTCGTTCCCGACCAAGACCGGGAGAAGCCGCCCGGAAGAGGCCTGAAGATCGCCGGACTTGTTTTTCTGCTGATCGCTCTCTTCGTCGGCTCGGCGTTTGCCACCAACGCGGCTTTGACCAGGATCGCCACGACGGAACTTCCCGACTTGACCGGATTGACCGCGAAGGAGGCCAGGGGTCTCCTTGGGGACAAGCTAAAGCTCCAAACAGATGAGGCTTTCGACCCCAAGATAGCCAAGGGTCTCATCATCCTGCAATCCCCAAACGCCGGAACCAAGCTGGGGCAAGGGCGTAGCGTGACCGTCACTCTCAGCAAGGGAAAAGAGCGGGTGGCTGTGCCAAACCTAAGAAACAAGATCCTGAATCAGGCGTCGATAGCCATCTCGAAAGCCGGCCTCGAGTTCGGGTCGCTGCGGCGCGATTTCAGTGAGACGATCGCCGAAGACTACGTGATCATCCAAGATCCGCCCGTCGGCGGCAGAGTGGACAAGGGCACTTTCGTCAACATAGTCGTCAGCAAAGGGCGACGGCCGCAAAAAACCCCGAACGTATCGGGCAAAAACGTTGAGGAAGCGAAAACTATCATCACGAATGATGGTCTGACAGCCGTGGTGCAGGAGTCCTTCGACGATGACGTCCCGGCGGGGGAAGTGATCACTCAATCCCCCGCGACCGGCGTACCTATCAATAAGGGCGAATCTGTCACCATCTCCGTGAGCAAAGGCCCCGAGCTCTTCAGTATCCCGAACGTCAAAGGCGACTCCGAGGGAGACGCCAAGGATAAATTGGCGGGCGACGGCTTCACGGTGGAGGTCAAGACAAGCGTCTCCGAGCCGGAATCATACGGCTTGGTCGTGACACAAAACACCGAAGCCGCGAGTCAGGCCGAAAAAGGGGCGCTGATCACTATCTGGGTCGGCAAGATGCCTGCCGACGGTTCCGGGACGGACAGCGATTGATGAAGCGGTCCGCCTCCGGTTAAGCCGGCACTCCGACCGTAGCTCTGTGTTTCTCTTTTCCTAAGAACGGCTCGATATAGCGCCTCTGCGCGCCGGCCGCCGCCTGCCCCAGTAGGACGATGGCGACAAACTTCGGCTCACGCGGCCGATTTAGCAAGCGCATATTTGCTTCTTTGAGCAGACGGTTCCCTTTTCGATGATTGCAGGTCGAACAGGCCGTCGCCACATTTTCCCAGGTATTGGTACCGCCTCGCGAGATAGGGACGACATGCTCCCGCGTCAACCGCTCCTTGCGCCCCAGCTCCAGGCTAGTCCGCCCGCAATACTGACAAGTATGCTGATCGCGAGTGAATCGTATCGGATTGGGCACGACCGAGCGCCACCGGCGCGGGATCCTGACGTAGTTGACGAGTCGAACAACGAGCGGATAGGGCAGTTCACAGGTGGCGGAGCGAATACGTTTCTTCCGGTGGCCCTCGATGATCTCGGCCTTCTCCTTCAGAACCAGAACCACGGCTCGACGCACCGAGATGAAGCTGAGGGGCTCGGCGCTCGCGTTCAAGATAAGAGTCTTTTCGCTCATTGCCTCCGGCGACGCTTGTCTACTTGCTCTAATTCTAGGCAATTCCTGTAAAAAAGCAAAGACAAGTACTTGCCTGCCGCTAAAACAACCGTTAGCCTGTTGGGACTGGAGAAATCAAACGCTTTCTTCCTGGTTTACCCGCCCATTCTCTCGGGAAGATACGACGGAGGCAAGCGTCAAGTTGCGGAGGCGTCTTAGTGGCCCCAGAAGAAAATAAGAAATCGATCTCCGAGCTCATCGGCGAACTGCTCGAACTGGCGAGTGGCTATTTTCGCCAGGAGACTCGAAGCATTGTGGAAAACTCGATCGCGCGCCCGCTGCGAAAGGCCGGGCGTTGGGTAGCGCTAGCGCTGGTAGCCTCGACGCTCTTTGCTCTGGCCGTGATCTTTCTGACCGTCGGAGCGTTTCAACTCCTGGCTGAACTGGTCGGAGCCACCTGGATCGCCTACCTGATCATTGGCGGGGTGCTCCTGGTGCTCGGCATAGGGACGGTGGTCGCGATGGCGACCGGAAAGGAGGCTGACCAAGGATGACGGATAAGATAACTGCCGCCGATGTCCGCGACAAGCTCGATGAGGTCGGTTGTGCCGCTCAGGAAGCCCTGGCGCAAAACCGAGCCCAACTGCTTTCAAGCGCAATGCTGGCGACGATTGCCGCGGTCTGGATAGCCTACAGGCTTGGCCGCAGACGCGGCCGCCGGGCGGCGCGCCGCAGCTGACGTTCGGTCAGTTTACTTCGGGAGACCGCGGCAGCCTCTCGGTGACGACCGCCCCTAGCTCTTTTCGAGTCCCAAACTTGATCTCCTGACCATCCGGATCGATGAACGTTCCGGCAACCGGCCGCTCTATCTCGATCCGACTGGGAACAACGCTGTCGGGCGGGAACGCATCCAATCCGACGAGCTGCTCTTGCGCATCGCGCGTCTTGCCGACAGCGTAAGCAGCTTCCAGGAGCTCGGCCAATTCATCTACGTCATAGAAGAAAATCGGTTGTGTTCTCTCGGTATTTCGGCAAGAGATGGCACCGATCTCCAGCTCGATATCAGGATTGTGGTGGTGATCTTCCGCCTCTTCCTTTTCTCGAACCTCTTCCACGTACTTCTCATTGAATAGATATAGATCAAAAACAACCGCCATCTGCCGACGCCCCCTATTCGCTCTGCGCTTCCCGCATATAGACCTTGTTCATAACGTCGCCTTCGCGGAGCTTGTCCATGACATCCATGCCCTCAGTGATCTGCCCAAAAACCGTATACTGCCCATCCAATTGTGCGGCTTGGGCCCGGTCGAGAACGAAGTAAAACTGGCTACCGGCGCTGTCCGGATCGCTGCTGCGGGCCATAGCCAGGGCCCCTCTGACGTGCGGGCGCTCCCCGTCGTTGAATTCCGCCGGAATATTAAACCCCGGACCGCCCATGCCCGTACCATCAGGGTCGCCGCCTTGAATGACAAAGCCGGGAACATAGCGGTGAAAGGTCAGGCTGTCATAAAATCCTTGTTTGATAAGTCCGGTGATCTTCTCGACGGTGATCGGAGCCACATCGGGAAACAGTTCGATGACGATCGTCCCCTGGGTCGTCTCCATGACGACTACGGGCCCGTCGCCGGGCGTGAATTCAGCTGGCACTTCGG
>JAUWIO010000081.1 GCA_030605305.1 Actinomycetes bacterium | reverse complement strand
CGTACGTTGCGCAAACACACAAGGGCACCCTACTTGCCAAACCACACGCCTATCAGCGTGCTAGCAGGTACGTCTCGACGAGCCTCAGGTCTTCCGGTTTGTCGACGTCAACCCCCAACTCCGGATACCTGGTGACTATAGCCTTGACGTTCGCGTTCAAGAGCTTTTTAGCCTTGTCCTCCAAGGTCTCGATGTCCAACCGACCTGTTAAATATTTTAGCACAAACCCTATGCCTAATAAACTGATAATCGAAAGAGGGTTTTTGCGCAGGTTGAAAAGCTGATTTCCCAGAGTGATATTCCGGAGGAACGTGGCTTTCTCAGCCAAGTGCACGTTACCTCCAGTGAAGACGCCGTCTTTCAGTCGCATATACGTCCGTCGAGTATCCGGAAATGCGGCCTCTGTGGTTTCTTGACTGATAATCGAATAGTAGACTTGCGCCTCTTCTTGTCGGCAGCTATCGAGAAAGTCATTGATAGCCAGGCTGTGAATCATCGGCGTGTCTGAAGACACGATTAGCATATACCCATTATCGCCGACGAGATCTATCGCTTTGGCGATGGCGTCGACGACGCCCGTCGTCCCCTCTAAGACCCGGCCTCCGAGGGCTTCAAATGGTTGAGTCTTCGCTCCCTCGGGCAAAGCCAGCACAAGTTCTCCAAGAGCCGGACAACCGGCGAGCGCATCCAGCACATAGCTGATCATCGGACGACCGGCGATATTGATCAGACTCTTAGGGCCGGAAAAGCTCGGATCGACCGCGGCGGCATCGCCGCCCGCTAATACAACGACATCAATTTGCATCGTTGACGACCACCCCGTCCCGGACCGCATGCACGACAAATGTTGTAACCGGCTCGGCGGCTAGAGCGAGCGCCAGGCCCTGCGCGTCAATGTTAGTCGACGGAAAGACCATGATCGCGGAGCCGCTGCCGGTGACCATGGCGGCCTCGGCCCCAAAGTGGAGCGCCTTTTCTCTGATCGCCTGAATTTCCGGCAATAAACTCTGTGCGGCCCTCTCTAGATCATTGTCCAGACTCTTGATGACTGCCGCCCGTTGCGGCGGATCGAATGCTTTCAGTCTCGGTCCGGACCTGTTTATTTGCCCGGAGCGCCCACCGCGAGAGATTCTATCCCACTCACGATAAACCTGGGCAGTCGACAACGAACCATGTGGTTTTACGATCAAGAACTCACCTAGCTCTAGGTCAGGTAGAGGTTTAATCTTTTCTCCGAGACCTGTCGCCATCGCCGTCCCTCCGGTCAAGCAAAAGGGGATGTCGGCCCCCAGACCCGCCGCGATCTCTCGTAATTCTTCGAGTGACACGTTCACGTCCCAAAAATCCGCGAGCCCGACTAGCGCCGCGGCCGCATCGGCGCTGCCGCCACCCAGGCCGGCTCCGACCGGGATCTTTTTCTTGAGGTAAAGAGCGGCCCCCTGACCGGGCGCACAGCGCTCACGAAGAGCGTGAGCGGCCCGCACCACCAAATTGGCCTCTTGAGATAACGACTGGTCATCGCAGGTAAAGGTAATATCCGAGGCAGGCGATATGATGAGTTCATCGGCCAGACTGACGCTTTGTAGAACCGTCTGAATCTGGTGATAGCCGGTGGGCATGCGCTCTCCCACCGCTAGAAAAAGATTGACTTTAGCCTGGGCGGAAAGTGACAAAACGCCCATCAGTAGAACGAAGCGCCCCTAAAGGAGCCAGGGAAGGAGATTCTCTCCCTTGTCGTCATCAGACAACTCGACCGTTTTGGTCAGGACGTCCGCGTAACTATAAGAAACGCGCCGAGAGCGATCACGCTTTTCCTCTACTTTAATAACAAATAGATTCGGGTGTGTTTCTTCCAACACGCCCATTCTCTCGACGATCTTGCAGCGACCCATGTTCGCGCGCACCTTCATGCGCACTCCGACGCAGTCTTTTAGCTCTGTTTTAATACGATCGACCACTTCTAACTGCGGCAATTGTGAGACAAGACTCATCCAGTACCTCCTCCAAGGAACAGCGACTTATTGCCCATTTTACGCTAGTAAGACTGGCAAATCAAGGGCTGCGTGGCCCGATTTGCACCTAAACAACCGTTGGTCAGGCGGTCAAACTGGCGCCTAAATATAAGGCAGAGTCGAATTTACCCACCAGACTTCAAGCACAAACCAAAAAGTCTCGTTAGGTTCCGAATCGGGTTCTTAGAGAGAGTCGGTTTTGGCGGTCACGCCGGCCGCGAGATAACGCGCTATCTGCAGCGCCGCGAATGCCAGACTGGCCGTGATCAGGAGTGGAAAGATCTTGATTGCCAAGGAGTCGGACTGGAAGATCGGACTGCCGGGATGCATGACCAATTGGGTTCGGAAGAGGAGCACCCAGGCGACTATCGCGAAAAGTATGTTCACTCCCGACTGAAGGAGGCTCGAGGAGCTGAAGCCGGCCACGGCCAGCGCAGCTAGACCTACAAGAAGGAGCTGGCCCAGCATGAGTAGACGGGGCTCGCTCCAGTTTATCCCGCCCCAGGTTATTTGAGCGGTGAGCGATCCGAGCAGACCGGTCGTCACCAGCAGCGCTACCGCAGTCGCCATGCTCCCATAAGACCAGGCCAAGAATGACCTTCGCCTTAGCACCAGGAAGAGAAGACCGAGAACCGCCCCAATGGTTAGCAGACCAAAGGCCACCCACATCAGCGCGGCGTGCATGTAGACAAGCTTGACGGCCTGACCCAAGGTCGCTTCGGCCGGAGACAGCCAGGTCAAGATAACACTGACTATTACAGCAAATGCCGCGACCAGCGGGATGTTCTCACGACTACCGAGTGATGATAAGAAGCCACCAACCATGCCTGAATTATGGGCGCTTTCAAAGCCGATGTCCACGGTAGCGGGCTTAATGGCGCTCTCAACCCACGCATAGAAGGTCGAGTCGATGACCTACTTGACGCCCGCGGCCGCAAAATCTACTCTTTACGCAGGATGTTGCTACACCATAAATTCATAGTCAGCGCAAAAAGGTTCTCGGGTAAGACGGCGATCATCGACCGCACGACGGGGCGCGATGTCAGCTACAAGAAAGCCTTGATCGCCGCGCTCATCCTGGCCGAAAAATTCAAATCTTACGAGCCGGGGGAACTGGGCATCATGATCCCGACATCCGCCGGCGCCATCCTGTCTGTGATGGGAGCGCTGATAAGCGGGCGCACGCCGGTAATGATAAACTACTCGACCGGCGCGGCCGAAAATGCCGAGTTTGCCCAGAACAAGTGCGGCTTTCACACTATCATCACATCAAAAGCCTTGCTCGAAAAGATCGGCTGCCGCCAGGTCGATGGAATGGTTATGATCGAGGAGATAATGGACTCGATCTCAACGGCCGACAAACTCAAAGCCGCGGCCAAAGCAGTTCTGCCGGCCTCGCTTCTGACCAAGCTCTTTAGCGAAGCGGGAACTGAAAACGACAACGCTGTCATCCTTTTCACCAGCGGCAGCGAAAAAGAACCGAAAACCGTCCAGCTAACCCACGCGAACATCAGCGCCAACGCCGCCGGCCTCGTCGACGCCTACGGGCTCAGGTCCGATGACATCTTCTTGGCTAATCTGCCTTATTTTCACGTCTTCGGTCAGACAGCCAACATCTGGGTCCCTCTCATTGCCGGCATGACGATAGTGACTTACGCCAATCCGCTCGACTACAAAGCCATTCCAAAGATAGTCAAAGAGGAGAAAGTCTCGCTGATAGTGGGCACCCCTACCTTCTTCTGGGGCTATGTGCACAAATCCCAGCCCGGTGATTTCGAGACGGTGCGGATCGCTTTGGTCGGCGCCGACAAATGCCCGGACGCATTGCGCGAAGCCTGGCTTGAAAAGCACGGTTTTCCCCTGGTCGAAGCCTATGGCACGACAGAGACCTCCCCGGCTATCACGGTCAACACACCGGAACATAACCGCCCGGGTAGCGTTGGACGCCCGATCCCCGGGATGGAGATCCGTATCGAGAACCTGGAAACGGGTGAACCCTGCACTATCGGTGAGACCGGAAAGGTCCTGACTAAAGGGGCGTCTGTCATGAAGGGTTATCTGAACGATGTCGAGGAGACTTCGCTACGCATCAAAGGTGGGTGGTACGACACTGGAGACATGGGCTATTTGGACGTCGACGGCTATCTCTGGCTGGCGGGGCGACTGAAGAGGTTCGTCAAGATCGGCGGCGAAATGGTCTCCCTTGTCCGGGTCGAAGATGAGCTGGAACGAGTCCTCCCGGACGGCGTCGCCTGCTGTGTCGTGGGGCTGCCCGACCCGGTCAAAGGGGCGCGCATCGTCGCCGCCGTGACCGGGCCGATCGACGAAAAAGCGACGATGAAATCATTGTCCGGCGTTCTCCCGAATATCGCCCTACCGCAGCGATTCGTGATCGTGGATGAGTTGCCCATGATGGGCAGCGGGAAGATAGATTTCCGAGCGGTGACCGAGACGGTCGCGTCTTTGGGTGCCCGCGTTTAGCCGCGCTTCTCTTCTTCATGCGCCAAAACGCGGCCGGGGCCGTTTTCGTGAGCAATCGGATCCGGTTGGCGAATCTCCGGTATGTCCTGGCCCTCGACCAGGCCCGCGTATAGTAGATGGAGCCGGTGGTAGCCGTCTTTGGGTCGTTCCATCGGCCGCAGGCGGATGGCGCTGACCCAGATGGCGTGGTTCCATTTCTGAGCGGTCACCTTCGACAAGAATGTCGCCCCTGTCGACCAGCCGACCCACGCCACCAGAACAAAGAACGGGACCAATAACGCCGCAACCGCCAACCATAGCGGCAAGGCTCCAGAAAGTGCATTGATGAAGATAATCAGCAGGGCTCCCGTGAGAGACGCGACGACCACCGCCGAGACCAACATGAGACGCAACCATTCGCTCGAAAAGTTTCGTTTGGGCGTGGCGGAAAACATGAGCGCGCCCCCCGTGGCCAGATGATAGGTCCAAGTAAAGACAGCCGATTGAGGCCGGGCCGCTAATTGTTTTACCAGGCTCTTGATCTCCTGATCGTTCAAGTATCTGATCAGACCGGCCGTCAGCAGGATCGTCCGCTTTTTCGGCCCCCCAACTACCCCCGCAGCCACGATGAGCGAGGGATG
>JAUWIO010000022.1 GCA_030605305.1 Actinomycetes bacterium | reverse complement strand
CCACGTAGTAACGATACCCTTTATCCGTCGGGACCCGCCCGGCAGACGTATGGGGGTGTGTCAGATAGCCAAGCTCCTCGAGTGCCGAGAGTTCATTTCTGACCGTCGCGGAACTTAACGACCACCCGTACTTGTCGACCAATCTACGTGAGCCCACCGGTTCCGCTGTATATATGAAGTCTTCAATGACTGCGGACAATATTGCCCGCCTTCTATCGTTAAGCATAGATCATCGCCCCATTTTAGCAGTCTATAAGTATGAGTGCTAACCAGCCCTCATGGATACCAGCGCCGCGAAACTATACGAAATCAACCATTACTTCGTTGGCCAGAGCCAGTCCGCCCGGCGACAGGGCCAGCCGGGGTCCCGCGGCCATCATGCCCAACTCCCGCCAGTGTGCCAGCGGCTTGGCGAAGATCTTCTCGGGATCCTCGCCCAGCTCTCTCTCGATCAACTGGGCCTCGACGCCTTCAACGAGGCGCAGACCCAGGAACAGCCGCTCGCTGAGACGCTGGCGGATACTTAGATGCTCTGAGCCCGCCAATTTATTCTTCGCCTCGATGTATTTGGCGGGGTCCGCCAAAGACCACCAGCGCCGGCCCTGAAAGTGGCTATGGGCGCCGGCGCCGATCCCAAGGTAGTCGCCCCCGTACCAATAGTTAAGATTATGGCGGCATCGCCGTCCTGCTCGGGCAAAGCTGGATATTTCGTAATGCTCGTAGCCCGCGCCTACTAAACGCTCTCTCGTCCACTCGTACATTTGCGCCGCGGCGTCCTCTGTCGGCAAAGGCGCGCCCATGGCCGTCCTAAGTTCTGGATCGACAGAGCGCGCCAGCGGCGTGCCTGCCTCGATCGTCAGATCGTAGGCAGAGATGTGGTCCGGACCGGCCTCTATCACTCGCTCCAACGCGGACCGCCAATCGTCAAAAGATTGCCCCGGCAGGCCAAAGATCAGATCGACACTGACGTCCGAGTACCCAGCTTGCCCGGCCACGACCAGCGCCTCTTGTGCCATGGCAGCGTTGTGACGCCGCCCGATGCGCCTCAGCAGATCGTCGTCGAGGGCCTGCCAACCCAGGCTAAGCCGGTTCACCCCGGCGGCGCGTAAGTTTTCGAGAACATCGGCCTTGGCATCTTCGGGATTCATCTCAATGCTTACTTCGGCCCCCGGCGCCAACCGTCCAGCTGCGAACAGGCTCTTCAGTATCCGCGGCAGCGCTTCATTTAGCATCGCCGGGTTCCCGCCCCCGATGTAAAGAGTGTCAAAGATATCGCCGCCGTCCCAAACCCGGCCCGGCTCGGCTAGTTCATCGGAAATCGCGTTGACGTATGGATCGATGAGAGCGTCGAGGCCGGCATAAGAGTTGAAATCGCAATAGACGCACTTCGAACGACAGAATGGTATGTGGAGATAGAGACCGCTCACTCTTCGACCTTCAAGATTTCCAAGAAAGCATCTTGCGGGATCGTCACCTGGCCGACCTGTTTCATTCTCTTCTTGCCTTCCTTTTGCTTCTCCAGGAGTTTGCGCTTACGGGAGATGTCACCCCCGTAGCATTTGGCTGTGACGTCCTTCCGTATTGCTTTAACAGTTTCTCGGGCGATCACCCGCCCGCCTATCGAAGCTTGGATAGCGACCTCGAACATCTGGCGAGGTATTAGTTTACGCAGTTTCTCCGCCAACGCCTTCCCGCGGTCGTACGCCCGGTCTCTAGAGACGATCGCGGAAAAAGCGTCGACCGGCTTACCCGTGAGCAAGATATCGAGTTTGACCAGGTCGGATTGACGGTAGCCGGCGTAATCATAGTCAAACGAGGCATACCCGCGCGTCTTTGACTTAAGCTGGTCGTAAAAGTCTAGGACCACTTCAGCCAAGGGTAAGTCGTACTTGATCTGAGCTCGGCCCTCGCTCAGATAAGAGACATCGACCAATCGGCCGCGCCGGTCCTGGCACAGCTCCATGACCGCGACCATGTACTCCGGCGGAGTCAGGATAGTTGCGGAAATAAAGGGTTCCTCGATAGAGCCGACCCCCTTCGACGGGTAGTCGGATGGATTCTTGATGAATATTTCCGAACCATCCGTCATCTCCAGGCGATACGCCACACTCGGCGCTGTCGCCAGCAGTTCGAGTTCGTGCTCGCGCTCCAGGCGCTCTTTGACTATCTCCAAGTGAAGTAAGCCCAAGAAACCGCAACGAAAACCAAAACCTAAAGCGGTCGAGGTCTCCGGCTCAAAGTTGAGGGAGGCATCATTGAGTTTTAGCTTTTCCAGAGCATCTCTGAGATTGGCGTACTCGCCGCCGTCTATCGGGAAGATGCCGCAAAAGACCATCGATTTGGCTTCGTCGTACCCCGGCAGCGCCTCGGCGGCCTGAACCTTCGCGCCGGTCAGCGTGTCACCGACCCGTATTTCCTGCACATTCTTGATGCTGGCAAAGACATAGCCGACCTCTCCCGCATGCAGCTGCTCGACCGGCTTCATATCGGGCTCGAATACGCCCACGCTCTCGACTTCCGCGACCCGTCCGGTCGCCATCATCATTATTTTGTCATGTTTCTTTATAGAGCCGTCAATGATTCTCACGAAGATAGCGACGCCCCGATACGGGGCATAGCTTGAATCGAAAACAAGGGCTTTGAGCGGAGCATCGGGGTCTCCTTGCGGCGGCGGCATCAGTCTGATGATCGCCTCCAGGACCTCCTTGGTCCCCTCGCCGGTCTTGGCGCTGACGCTGACAGCCTCGGCCGCATCCACGCCTAAGCCCTCCTCAAGTTCGCGTTTGACCATTTCCGGGTCGGCACTCGGCAGATCTATCTTGTTGATGACAGGCACCAATTCCAGCCCGCTCTCGATAGCGAGATGAGCGTTGGCCACGGTCTGGGCCTCGACGCCCTGAGAGGCATCGACAACCAGGAGCGCGCCTTCGCAGGCCGCCAAGCTCCGAGAGACTTCATAGCTGAAGTCGACGTGGCCCGGGGTGTCGATCAGATTGATAATATAGTCGCGACCATCATCGGCGCGGTACTCAAGCTTGACCGCCTGCGCCTTGATAGTGATGCCTCTTTCACGCTCAAGATCCATGCTGTCCAGCACCTGCTCGACCATCTCGCGCTTAGAAACAGTATTAGTGAATTCAAGCAACCTGTCAGCGAGAGTAGACTTGCCGTGGTCGATGTGGGCGACGATGCAAAAGTTGCGTAGATTATCTAGTTCCATGCGCACAAGATTATATCACTTAGCCGGGGTTTACTGGACTTCAGCCAGTTTCGACTCGACCTGTTTGAGGTCGATCCCGAAGGGCTTTAAATCGATCACCGCTTGATACTCGGCGGCAGCGCTCTCCTTATCGCCGGCATCGGCATAGAGATCGCCCAGGATCAACCGGGCGGCGGAGAAATCAGGTTCGGCGTCTATCGCCGCTTCCAATTCTTTGATCGCATCTTCCGGGCGTCCCTTGCTTTTTAGTATGATCGCCAGCTTGTACTGGGTGCGAGGAAGATTCGGGGCAAGCTTGAGCGCGGCCCGGTAGGATTCTTCGGCGTCCTTGAGCTTGCCGACGGCTTCGTAACTCTGGCCTAGAGCTGTCCGGGCGGCAACGCTTTTCGGATCTTTGTCCACCGCCGCTTCCAAGTCGGCGACGGCCGTCTCGAAATCACCGCGTTCGTAGGCGCTCAGGCCGCTTTCGACCTTGATCGAACTCGGCCCGCCCGCCTGAGAGCCGGATGCCTCGGAAGCCGCCTGCTCGCCACTCCTGGCGCAACCGACGAGCAGCGCAGCCAGCAGCACTATGACCGCAATGGCCCGACCGAACCGGACGGCCCGTAAGGGGCGCCGGGTTTTTGCCGATGTCGTCAACATGGGCGCATTATCATTTATTCGCTCGAGAAAGTCTAACCGGGTCGCTCAAGAGCCGCCGGCCATGGCCGGGATTATAGATACTTCGATCCCGGCATCGAGCGGCGTGTCGAGACCGCCAAGAAAACGGATATCCTCTTCCCCGACAAAAACGTTGACGAAACGGCGGACTTCGCCCGTCTCATCACAGAGCCTCTCTTGCATCCCCGGGTACTTGCTCTCCAGATCGGAGATGAGTTCCCGAACATTGGAGCCACTCGCTGTTACTTCCCCTTCGTTGCCTGTCAGATTACGCAAAGGCGAAGGTATTCTCACTCTTACTTCCACGTGTCCTCCTAGTTTCTATAGATCGAATGCATGCTGGAAATCCCCTATCTTAGTGCCGATCTCAGCCGTAGGTCCGACTTTTCCGACCAGCGCTTCAAGAGTCTTCAACCCCAGGCCCGTGATATAGGCTACGGTTACCTCGTTCGGTCCTATCTTACCCGTTTCTGCCAGCTTCTTTAAGGCCGCCACCGTTACACCGCCGGCCGTCTCCGTAAAGATGCCCTCGGTCTCGGCGAGCAACCTCATCGCCGCCACTATCTCCTCGTCGCTTGAAGACTCAATAGAACCGCCGGTCCCGTTGACCGCATTCAAGGCATAGTAGCCATCGGCAGGGTTACCGATAGCCAGCGATTTAGCGATCGTCTTCGGTTTGATCGGTTTGATGACATCTACGCCGGCCTTGAAAGCCGTGGCCACCGGCGCGCACCCATCGGCTTGGGCTCCCGAGATCTTGGTCACGACCTCATCGATAAGTCCGATCCTGGCCATCTCGTCGAAGCCTTTCTTGACCTTAGTCAGCAGCGAGCCCGAAGCGATCGGCACCACCACATGTTCCGGCGCCCGCCCCCCCAGCTGCTCCGCTGTCTCATACGCGATCGTCTTCGAACCCTCGGCATAGTACGGCCTGATATTGACATTGACGAACGCCCAATTGTATTCGCTGGCGATCTCGGCGCATAGACGGTTTACTTCATCATAGTTGCCGTCGACTGACACCAGGTTCGGACCGTATACGGCGGTTGTCAGCACTTTCCCTTGCTCCAGATCGGCAGGGATAAAGACGTATGCCTTCATGCCCGCTTTAGCGGCGTGGGCCGCCACGGAATTGGCCAGGTTCCCAGTCGAAGCACAGGCAGCTACATCGAACCCGAACTCCCGGGCCCGCGTCAACGCCACCGAAACCACCCGGTCCTTAAAAGAAAAGGTGGGGTTCTGAGTGTCGTTCTTCACATACAGATTGTTAAGCCCCAGCTTGCGACCGAGGTTATCCGCCTTTACCAGCGGAGAAAAGCCCACACCGAGAGCTACTCGTGGAGCATCCTGACTGACGGGCAATAGCTCCGCGTATCGCCAGATAGAGGCCGGCCCGTTTTCGATATGCTCGCGGCTGACCGTTGCGGCGATCTCGTCATAGTTATAGACGACTTCGAGCGGACCAAAACAGAACTCACAGACATGGATCGGCTCGATCGGATATTCACGACCGCACTCGCGGCACTTAAGACCTTCTATGAACGACAATTCGACCTTTCCCTTCAAATAAAAAATACCTTTTTCCACAAGGGAAAAAGGTAGGAATGCCGCGTTTTGCGCCTCCACTCATCTCCCCCGTGATCTTACACGAGCTGGACTTGGCACCTTGTCTTTCTCTCGAAAGACCGGTTGTCGGGCATCACAGGGCCAGTTCCCTCCGCCACTCTTGATGAGATATACAACTGAGCACAAGTTAGCACGGGCGGTTTGGCCTTGTCAACACGAGGTTAGAGGCTACAATGCTTCAGCGCAAGCTAAGGCGATTGGATCCAATATCAATCATTGATGTTTTACTCGGCGCCGAAAAACTAAAGCGATCCCGCCCGCTAGAATCGCGACCGCGACGCCCGGCAAGTATCGCAGCGCCACTGGAGCCGTCGCTGTCTCTTGGGCCTCATGCTCCGCAGTGCTTCCTGAAATCTGCGGCGCACTTTTTGCGGACGCGTCGCTCAGCTCCATGTCCTTAGCGGCCAGCGCTTCCAGGAGTTCGGCTGCCCGGTAGACTTTCTTGTTTTCTAAATGCAGATCCCCGAAGCTTCTTGATAGCGGCATGATGTACAGCTCTCCCGCCGATTCGAACAGAAGCAGGTCCATGATGTATTGCCATCCCATATTAAGATGTGCGACCTTGATGTCTCTCGCATCCTCGACGCCCCGGGCAGCCAGATATTCGCGGACTGCCGGCTCGTCCGCACTGAATGCGACGGCGTCGTTGCTCGAGTAAGTCGGCAGGTCCACGAGGCCCCAACCCTCGTCATCTTTACGGATCGAGGCAGAGGAGACGACTTTGCCGGTCTCATCGATGAGCGGATATACCCACTCACCCACATCTTCGATAATAGAACCTATCACGGCTTGATCGTATTCCCCTTCGAGGGCCGCTAGCTTCGAGATGTCCAGGCGGTAAAGTCGATACCCCGAACTGAAACCTGTCGGCACGACCTGATCTTCGCCCGACCCGACTGCCCCGTCATTGAAATCATCGATGATCCCCGGCATCTCCAGCTCCATGGCCTGGTCCGCTTCGACCGGAGCGCCGGCCAACGAAGGAGCAACCGGGAGTAGCGAGAAGACCGTTGCACCCAGAACTAGGAGCCTGCCCATGCGTAGAATCCTTCTCAATGGATATTTTCCTTTCGGTTGGCTCACGCTTGTCCGAAGAGAGATTATCATCGGTTGTTAGTTAAGTGGTGAAGGACTAATGAAGAATACCGAGGGTAAAGCCAAGTCGGTTGCTCAGGATGATATAATAACCAGGTTCTGCTAATGGTAACGAAGTGAACAAGGCAGCGGTCAACATCATACTCGTGTTATTGTTTGCCCTGCTAACAGCTGTCGGCGGGGCAATTAAGATACCGTTCTTGCCTTACCATCCGAACACTGTGCAGATCATTCCCGTGATCCTTGCCGGCGCGCTGCTCGGCAGCACTCGCGGTCCGCTCAGCCAGCTACTATTTATCTTTCTCGGCCTACTCGGCCTACCTCTCTTTAATGAACTGGCGCCGACCTTCCCGACCGCGGCTTTCGGTGCTTCGGCGCTCTTTGCCAGGACTGGACTCAAGGCGGGCTGGCTGATGGGTTTCGTAGCCGCGAGTTATCTGGCCGGTCGCGTAGTCGAGTACTCCAGGAGATATGACTTCGCCTCCATCAGCGCGGCGGTCTGGGGCTCGGTGTTCCTGATCTACATGATAGGGCTGGGGGTGCCTATAGTGGCGCTGAAGGTGCCTTACGGGCCGACATTCATCGATTGGCTTTGGCCGTTTTTCGTTGCCGATCTGGCCAAGGGTCTTCTTGTCTTCATATTTCTGATGAACATGCGTAAGGTGCTCACGCCCCCAACCGATCCCGCCTAAGGGGTCTACTTCTTAGGGGTTTTGACGGGCTTTGCCCGGACCAACAGCCGCCGGGTGGATGAGATGGTCGCCGAGTCCCAGCTCGAAGCGGAAGCGATCAACGTCAGCTGCTCGTAGGAGGTCGGCAAAAGGATGCTCGGGTCGTCGCGGGCCACGGTCTTCTTGTCGACCATCTTATAGGTATAGCGCTGCCCCTCCCAGAAAACGTAGATCGGCATGTCTTTGTCGATCAAGTGAAGAAGAGAGAACAGGTTCTGATCACCGCTGACGAAGTAGGCATAGTTGTGGCCCGCCATGATGGCGTTGCCCTTCGTCCCCGGGGGCGCGCTATCGACGACCCGCCCGATCCCGATCTCCAGCGCCTCCTCCGTGAAGCCCTCTATGATCGGGGCGTCAACGAGTACGCCGGGAATGATGATGCGATTATCCTTGGGGGCCGGCCCATCCGCCTTGGCTTGGTAGGCGACTTTGGTCGAGCCTGAAAGGTAGAGAGACATATATGGGCGGCCGACCCAAAACAACAACGAGACCCCGACGATTATCAGGGCTATGCCGACGACGTTGGCCGCCATGTAGGCGATGACGCGCGCCCGGCCCGGTTTCTCTGTCGACTCCTCGCTTACCTGGGCGTCGTCGGGTATCTTATCTTGCTCGCTCTCATCCATAGTCGCTATTATCGCACTATTCCTTCTTTTTGCCGATACGGTCCAAAGGAACCAGCCGATGTCCGGCGGCGGTCAGCTCCAGCAGGGTGTTCTCGAAAACGCCTTCATCTATCCTGGCCTTGATTTTAGGCAGCGCCCTTGAGCGCAAGTAATCGACCGGTTTTTGCGTGCCTTCGATCGCTCCGTCGATAAATTCCCTGGGGCTCCAGATGCAGAACTTCATCACCCGCTCTCCGTCCTTTTTTACGAGAAAGAAGTACTGATAATAGTCAGACTTGAAGTTCCCGTCGCGTGGCTTGAACCCCTCGTCGATCTGGT
>JAUWIO010000167.1 GCA_030605305.1 Actinomycetes bacterium | reverse complement strand
GATGCGGGCGGCGGCGGACCGTTTTGGGTCGCTAAGCGAGAGCGCGTCGGCTGCGAAGCGGCGGTCGAAGGTCTGTAGTTCTTCCAGAGTCAGATCGACCGGCTCTTTGTCGTTTTCCAGGCAAAAGCGGACGAGACGCCCGACTACGTCGTGAGCCATCCGGAAGGGCAGGCCTTTGACCACCAGGTAGTCGGCATAGTCAGTGGCGACCGCGAAGCCGCCGGCCGCTTCGGCCATCCGCTCCACGTTGCCCGCTAGTCCGCCGGCCATTCCCCGGGTGACCGCCAGGCAACTGCTGACGATATCGATCGTTTCAAAGAGATATATCTTGTCTTCTTGCAGGTCGCGATTGTAGGTGAGCGGCAGGCCCTTGAGTAAGGTCAGTATCCCGGTGACGTTGCTGATCGCCCGGGCTGTCTTCCCCCGGACTAGTTCGGCAACGTCCGGATTCTTCTTTTGCGGCATGATACTGCTGCCGGTCGTATGGCTGTCGTCTATCTCAACAAAGTCGAACTCAGCGCTCGACCAGATGATCAATTCTTCTGAGAGGCGGCTCAGGTGGACCATGATCTGGGCTGCCGCGGTTGTAAAGCTGATCAGCCAGTCGCGGTCGCTGACCGCGTCCATGCTGTTGTCGCTCAGGCGCGAAAAGCCCAGCTCCTTGGCGACCGACTCCCGGTCGATGGGTAGAGGAGTCCCGGCCATGGCTGCTGAACCGAGCGGCATGACATCGGCTTCCTGATAACAGTTTTTCAGTTTTTCAGCGTCACGGTCGAGCATGAAGACGTAAGCCAACAGGTGATGAGCGAGGAATATCGGCTGCGCCCGCTGCAGGTGCGTATATCCGGGCAGGACGGTGTCGCGATGTTCTTCGGCCAGGGCCAGGAAAGTTTCTTGTAACGCGGCCACCTCCCCGGCTATAACTATAAGGGTACGCGTGAGGTGGAGACGCATATCAGTCGCTACTTGATCGTTGCGGCTGCGGGCGGTGTGGAGCTTGCCCCCGACTGGTCCGACCTTGTCTATCAAGGCCCGTTCGATGGCCATATGGATATCTTCGTCGGCCAGGTCGAAGTCGAAGTCATTCGATTCGATCGCCAAGCGCAGCTCCATCAGGGCCGTGCGGATAGTATCGGCTTCTTCAGCCGTGATTATCTCTTGGGCGCCCAGCATCTTCGCATGGGCCAGGCTTCCTTCGATGTCCTCCCAGTACAGGCGCTTATCAAACGGCAAGGAGGCCGAGAATTCCTCGACCAGCTTGTCGGTTGGCTTTGAGAAGCGACCGCCCCATAATTTCATCGTCGGCCTCCGTGCCGGTCGGCCCAGGTCCGCGTCGGCAGGCCAAAGAGGTCGATGAAGCCCTTGGCGCTTTCGTGCGGGAAGGAGTCATTTTCATCGTATGTCGCCAGACCCAAGTCGTAGAGTGAGTTATCCGAGCGCCGTCCGACAACGGTGGCAGCACCCTTGAAGAGTTTAAGGCGGACCGCTCAGTTGTCCGCGACTTGCGTCGAGCCGATGAAGGCCGACAATGCCGCGCGCAGCGGCGAGAACCATAGGCCATTGTAGACTTGGTCGGCGAAAGCATCCTCTACCTGATACTTATAGCGCGCTAATTCCCGGGGCAGCGTCAGCGTTTCCAAATCCGCGTGGGCCAGGGTCAAGACGGTGGCCGCCGGGCACTCGTAGGTCTCGCGCGACTTGATCCCTACGACCCGGTTTTCGACCATATCGATCCGGCCGATCCCGTGCAGCCCGGCCAGGCTGTTGAGGCGTTCGATGATGTCGATCAGGTCCAGCGGCTCGGCATTGAGTGATACCGGGCGGCCGCGGTCGAAGCCGATCTCGATATGTTCTGCGGTGTCGGGCGCATCCTCCTGGGATTTCGTCCAGCCCCACGCATCCGCGGGTGATTCGTTCCACGGATCTTCAAGGACACCTGCTTCGATAGAGCGGCCGTACATGTTCTCGTCGACACTGTATGGACTGCTCTTGGTGACCGGCACGTCGATGCCGTGCTCCTTGGCGTAGTCTATCTCCTCATCCCGGGTCATCCCCCATTCGCGGGCCGGCGCGTAGATCTTGAGCTCGGGCGCCAGGGCGGCGAAGGCCACATCGAAGCGGACCTGGTCGTTGCCCTTTCCCGTACAGCCATGGGCGATCCCGGTGGCCCCGCGGGCCCGCGCTAGGGCGACGAGCTCGGCTGCGATGAGCGGGCGGGCCAGGGCCGTCGGTAGAGGGTAGGCCCGCTCATACATGGCATTAGCCGCCAAAGAGGGGGTGATGAAGTCGTCGGCGAAGGGTCGCTTGGCATCGATGACCAAGGATTCGACCGCCCCGATGCGGGTCGCTTTCTCCTGGACGGCGGGCAGGTCATCCGGCTGGCCGACATCGACCGCCGCGGCGATCACGTCTACATCATGGTTCTCTTGGAGCCACTTGATGGCCACGGAGGTGTCGAGTCCTCCGGAATATGCTAAAACAATTTTTTCTCGCACCGTCTTCACCTCGTTTTATAGACCCAGTAATTCTTGTAGTAGTTCGTATAGTTTCGCGCCGTCAGGCGTGCTTTTCGCTACGACCAGGATTGTGTCGTCGCCGGCGACGGTGCCAAGCTTCGGTTCGAGCGGTGTCTCATCGAGCGCCACCGCCACGGGAGTAGCCATCCCGGGACCCGTCTTTAATAGGCCCAGGTTCTCGGAGCGCGTGAGGGAAATAACCGACTCCCGCAACGCTCTGGCCAGGCCTTGTGCTGGTCCCTGGACTGGCCCTTGCCAATGATAGACTATACCACTTAGTGTGCGGGTTTTCTGCAGAGGTATCTCGGCGATATCCCGCGAGATAGTCCCCTGAGTGACCCCGATGCCCCGCTCCGCCAGAGCCGCGGTCAGCTCTTCTTGCGTCTTGATCGGTTTAGCGGCGACTATCGTTTTTATGAGCTCATGCCGGTCTCTCTTATTTATCCGGCCGGTTTGCACAGACATCTTAACTAGACGCCTCCGCCAGGAAGGCCAATAGGGCTGTTTGCGCGTGAAGCCGGTTCTCGGCTTGGTCGAAGACGATAGAGCGCGGTCCGTCCATGACATCGGCCGATATCTCCTCGCCGCGATGGGCCGGCAGGCAGTGCATGACCAGGGCGTCGTCCTTGGCGTCGGCTAAGAGCGCGGTGTCTATTTGAAAGCCGGCAAAGCGTTCAAGGCGCTCGTGTGATTCGTCATCCTGGCCCATGCTCGTCCAGACGTCCGTGTAGAGGAAATCGGCCCCGGCAG
>JAUWIO010000182.1 GCA_030605305.1 Actinomycetes bacterium | reverse complement strand
TCGTGACTCTTTTTTGATGGTCGGCCGTATAGGGGTCGCGCAGCCCGGCGGTCGAAGCCAGGGCTTCGACCGTTCCTTTAAGAGTGCGGCTCAGTGCTTCCCAGCTCTCATGGAGCTTATCTTCGGCCAACTTGCGGTCGTGGATATCGCGGGAGAGCCTGATGAACCCTACGACTCGCCCGACCCCGTCGAGCTGAGGAGTGAGGATGCTCTCGAACCACCTGACCCCAAGGACTGTCTGACTCTCGTACTCGAACGTCTGGGTCAGCCCATTGCGGGCTTGGCGTATGGCTTCGATGACCCGATCGTGATACGGAGGCTCCACCAGTTCTGTGCAGGGGTGTCCCTCGATCTCACTTTCCAGCCTCATGCCGTGTGCCCGCAGGCCGGCCGGACTCATATATTGGAATTTGCCCTCCAAGTCGATCTTGCAGATGCACTCGGAGGATGCCTCAACGAGTAATCGGAAGCGCTCCTCGCTCTGCCGGAGCTCCTCGACGGCCCGCTTTCTATCTGAAATGTCCTTGATCGCCGCCACCCGGCAGGTCGTGCCGTTTCGACTGATCTCTTTAGCGCAGATCTCCGCCACTATCTCGCTGCCGTCTCGCCGGCGACCGATTACTTCGTACGGGGCTTCTGAGCCGCTGGATATTTTGACTCTGGCGATCTCTGCCGATTCCGGCGTCAGTAACTCGAACCCGGACATCCCGATCAGTTCTTCACGCGAGTACCCGAAGAGTTCGGAAAAGGCCGGGTTGACGTCGATGATCACGCCGTTCTCGTGGACCATGTAGCCCTCAAAGGCGGCGTCGAAAATGGACAAAGAATAATCCTGTTCCGTCAATAGGGCGGATAATTTTTCTCGCGATCTTATTGAACCCAAATCTGCAGCCATTTTCACCAGTCTTTACAGTCCGTGCCGAAACGCTAACGCTTACTTAAGTCTTTATCGGCAAACAACAAACATTCTTAAGAATAACGGCTCTCGCCTCTAAAGATGTGCAGCTCAAAGACCGAAAGGATAAGAGAAATTAATAAAGGGAGGCTCCATCAGAGCCGTTGATTCTTCGGATATTCTCTAATCAAAAAATTCTTACCATCGGTTTTTTCTGCATCTCCGTGATCCTGGCTATTTCGATCTATTTCGGACTACAGGTCAGCGAACTTGCTAAGTCCGAGATGGTCAAATCTTTCGCGCTGGCGCGGGCCAGTGAAGTACAGGGAGTAGTCAGCCATCACTTTGAGACCGATAAAGCCGGCAAACCGATAGTCGGAGATGACTACCGGGTTATGAAGCATCACTTAGAGGAGGATGCTTCCGACAGTGATCTGGCCGAGTTGCGTATCTGGGATGCCGACGGGACCACCATCTTATTCTCAACCGACCAGACGGAGGTCGGCAATCAAGCGCCTATCACTCCTGAGCGGCAGCACACGATGCACGGCAGCGAACCGCATCTTTCGTTTGTCGATGTCGACCCCGATGATGACCGCAGCCGTTTCAACCGTTTGCTCGAAGTCTACTTGCCATTGTCCGTGGACGGGGAGCGGGTCGGGATATATGAGCTGTACTTGCGAACCGATAGAATCGAGGCTCCGGTTCGGAGGTTGGAGGCGATACTGATCGTCGTGATCGTAGCCATTGTGGCATCTATGTCCTTTATTGGCCTGGCGGCGCTCAGTCTGGCCAGGCGCAACGAGGAGTTGATCGCGCTCAGCGCCAAGTTGGGCCGGGAAGCCGACACGGACGGTGTTACGGGTCTCTTTAACCATCGCCACTTTCATGCGTGGCTTGATGGGCAACTCGAGCGAGGACATCGCTATGGCGAGGAGCTGAGCCTGTTGATGCTTGATATCGACCGGTTCAAAGATATTAATGACACGCACGGGCACAAGCTCGGGGATATGGCCCTGAAAGAGCTGGCGGCGGCGATAGGACGGGTCTTCCGGTCTATTGACTACGCGGCCCGCTACGGTGGTGACGAGTTTGTCGTGGCGCTGCCGGCAACCGGCGCCGAGGCAGCCATTGCCGCCGCTGAACGGTTACGGCAAGAGGTCGCCACTATCGAACTGCAAAATTTGGTGAGCGGCGAGCACATAGGTATGACCATCAGTTGCGGCGTAGCGGACTTCCCGGCTGGCGCCGATGATCGAGACGGGTTAATAGGAAAAGCCGATGCCGCTCTTCTGGACGCGAAACGTCGCGGTCGTGATCAGGTGATATATCATAAGCCAAGCAGAACGGCCTGAGAGCGTGTGTTAACATTCGCTTCTGATGAAAGTCACTTCGGGGGACAATAAGCGAGACGAAGACCTCCTGGAATCGTCGCGTCCGCTCCTTTTTCCCATTCTGCTCGTCACCTTCGTCGGTACACTAGGTTTTAGTATCGTCCTTCCTCTGCTCGTCATCCTAGTTACGGATTTCGGGGGAAACGCGATCATCTATGGCGTGATCGGTGCTACCTACTCAGCATTTCAATTGGTAGGCGGGCCGATATTGGGCCGATGGTCAGACAGATACGGGCGCAAGAAGATCCTACTCGTTAGTCACGCTGGGACGCTCGTAGCCTGGGCGATATTCCTCGTGGCACTATTCTTGCCGGTGACGACGTATTTTGAGAGCGATTCCGCTCTTTTAGGCAAATTTGCCTTGACCGCACCCCTGCTTGTTATTTTCGCGGCGCGGGCCTTGGATGGTTTCACCGGTGGAAACGTTTCCGTCGCCAATGCTTATCTGGCCGACGTCACGACCGAGGCAGATCGCAGTAAGAATTTCGGCCGATTGGGCGTGGCCCAGAACCTGGGCTTCACCATCGGGCCGGCATTGGCGGGAGTGCTTGGGGCCACGATCTTGGGCGCGACGCTACCTGTGCTGGCGGCTTTAGTCATTTCCGCGGTCACGTTGCTCATCATCATCTTTCGCGTCAAGGAATCCAGGGTGCCGGACCAAGGCCGGGCGGACCGGACGGCGGCAGACCTTCATCCGGGCGGGGCCGCCAAGAGGATGA
>JAUWIO010000090.1 GCA_030605305.1 Actinomycetes bacterium | reverse complement strand
GTGCAAGAAAAATGGGCGGTCAAGCTGGCGCCGTTCGAAAACACGGACGAGCTGGCCTTCGGCTTGAAGACAACGGAGCACCGGGCCTCATATCGACTAGAAGAAGATCCCGGGAATCTTGACTTCTCGGCCGCCAGGCCGATGAACTCACCGAAGTCGTTTAACTTCCGGCCGAAGGAAACGCTATATCAGACACGTCGGGATAATGGCGGCGTTACCTACGATGCCCCGGACCTCGAACCGGACCGCAAGGCGTTCTTTGGGATCAACGCTTGCGACGTGGCCGGCCTTTACGTCCTCGACCGTACTTTTTCCAGACGCTATCCAGACCCAGCCTACGCAGCCCGGCGTCAAGATACGATCGTCATCGGCACGACCTGCTTCGAGCCGGGAGAAAATTGCGTTTGCTCGACCTTTGATACCGGTCCGGACCTCAAGGGCGGCTTCGATATCGGGCTTTCCTGGCTAAACGGCCAATGGTTGGCTGAAGTGGCGACCGAGACCGGTATGCGTCTGATAAACCAAGTAGATAAAGAGCCGGCGACGCCTGAGAGTATCGAACTCAAGCACGACAAGATAAAAACCGCCCGAAACGGGATGAGCAAGGCTTTCGACTTGAAAAAGGGATTGCGGGCGCTCAATGATAATTACGACCATCCCTACTGGGAAGAGCCGGCTGAGAGATGCCTGAGCTGCGGTAACTGTATCAATGTGTGCCCAACGTGCTTTTGCTATCGGACTACGGAGGAGAGCACTGTCGATCAGACGGTCACGGCGCGGACCAGGCAATGGGATGCCTGCCAGAACAAAGATTTCGCCGCCGTGCACGGCGGCAACTTCCGACCCGAACGTGTCGACCGTATCCGTCAATGGGTCTACCACAAAATAAATTGGAGCATAGAACAATATGGAGTTTCCGGGTGTGTCGGTTGCGGTCGTTGCGTGACCTGGTGCCCGACAGCCATAGACATCACAGAGCCTGTATGGCGCTTAGGAGGGAAAGATATTGGCTTTAGAGCCTGAACACGCACAAGAACATCCGCACCACCACGGGGCGCACGAGAACCCTTTCGTCCCGCACCAGGTATCGATCACGAAGATCAAGGCCGAGACGACGGATGTCAATACCTTCACCTTGGCCTTCACTGACCCGGACGTCCGCGATGAGTATGAATACAGCGCCGGACAGTACAACATGGTCAGCCTGCCGGGAATCGGAGAGGCGCCGCTATCGATCAGCTCGAGCCCTGAGCGCCGCGGTGAGTTCGAGCACACCGTAAGATTCGTCGGTCGCCTGACGAATGCGTGGGCCGGCCTCGGGGTCGGCGACACCCTGGGCATCAGAGGGCCTTACGGCCGCGCCTGGCCGCTCGAAGAAGTACGGGACCGGGATGTGGCGATCATCTCGGGCGGCACCGGCATAGCCTGCATCAAGCCGGCTATCAATTACCTCGTCGACCATCGGGACACGGTGAAGAGCGCCTCCGTCCTGTACGGCGCCAAAAGCGCTGCCGAACTCGTTTTTGCCGACCAGTTCGGTTCCTGGGAGGACCGCGGGGTCAGCGTGCACCTTACGGTAGACAAGGGACGGGCCCTGGACTGGCCGTTTCATGTCGGGGTAGTCACTACGCTTTTTGAAAAACTCACAGTGCCGCCCTCCGAAGCGATCGTCATGATGAGCGGGCCCGAGATAATGATGCGTTTTTGTGTCTTCGACTTACTTGAACGCGGCTTTTCGCCGACAAACATCTATCTGTCGCTGGAACGCCGGATGGATTGCGGTGTCCGGATGTGCGGTCACTGCCAGATCGGACCGAAGTTCGTCTGCCAGGACGGCCCTGTCTTCAGCTATGACGAGGTCAGGCATCTCTTTGGGGTGGTGGCGTAGATGACAGAAGAGACACGTAAACCGCGGGTCGCTATCTATAAGTTCTCCTCGTGTTCCGGGTGTCAGCAGTCGTTGCTCAACGCTGAGCCCTATTTGGGGGAGATCATCGGGGCAATCGATTTCGTGTATTTCATCGAAGCCCAGCAACACAACCAACCCGGACCCTACGACCTGGCGTTAGTAGAAGGCTCTATCAGCCGATCCGAGGAGATCGAAGCGGTCAAAGAGCTCAGAAGGCAATCGAAGGTACTAATATCGGTGGGTGCGTGCGCCAACTATGGAGGACCGCAGGCCCTGCGTAACTGGGAAAGCTTAGATTATCTTAAGAATGTCTCATATGATGACCCGAAGTATGTGGACGCTCTTGATTGGACCACCGGGATCGACGCCTATATCCCGGTCGACTACAAGATATTCGGGTGCGGGCCCGAACCCGATCAGCTCGTCGAAGTCCTCACCAACTTTCTCCAAGGGCGCCCCCCGACACTGGCCCGATCTAGTGTCTGCATCGAATGCAAGATGGCGGGCAACGTCTGCCTCTTAGTGGCCGGCGGCCTCAACTGCCTCGGCCCGGTAACGAATGCCGGCTGCGGGGCCGCGTGCCCCAGCATGAAGCGCGGTTGCTACGGTTGTTTCGGTCCCATGGAGGCGGCCAACTGCTTTGCGCTGGCCAAGACCCTCGAACGCCTCGGAAACAGCGCTGAAGAAATAGTTCGACTGTTCAGACAAGAAAACAGCAATGCCCCGGCATTCAGGGAGGTGGCTCTGGCTTATGCACAAAGGCGAAGAATGGCGGCTTGATTATGTCGGCCGCGTAGAAGGAGAGGGCGGGCTCGATCTCGTCCTTTCACAGGGACTGGTCGAAGAGGCCAGGCTGCGGATATTCGAACCGCCCCGATTTTTCGAAGGGTTCCTGGAAGGGCGGCACTACACTGAGATCCTGGATATCACGGCCCGCATCTGCGGTATCTGCCCCATCAGCTACCAAAGCGCGGCCGCAACCGCTATCGAAGGTGCGTTCGATTTCACGCCTTCGGTGCAGACAAAGCGGTTGCGCCGGCTCTTTTCGTGGGCGGAAGTGATGCAAAGCCACATATTGCACGTCTACTTATTGGCGGCCCCCGACTATCTGGGTGTCGACGGCTTAGGCGAGTTGGCTCGGCGCTTTCCGGCCGTGGTCGAACGCGGCCTGCGCATGAAGCGCACGGTCAACGATCTTACAAAGACGATCGGCGGCCGGGAGGTCCACCCTGTCGGACCCCGGGTCGGCGGCTTTTACGATGTGCCTTCGCCCGCGGATTTTGCCGCGCTGCGAGAACCCTTTTTGCAGGCCCGCGAAGATGCGATCGAGACCATCAAGACGGCCGCCGGCTTTGAGTTACCGGAGATGGACAGAGACACCGACTATCTATGCCTCTCCCACCCCGACGAATACGCTCTCAACTATGGCGACGTCAAGACATTCAAAGGGGCGCAGTTCCCGATCGACAAGTTCCTTGATTTTGTCGATGAGCGGCAGGTGGCGCACTCAAATGCCCTGCAGTGCCGCCTAAAACTCTCGGGGACCTATCAGACCGGACCGATCGCCCGGGTCAATATCAATCACGAGCAGCTTTCAAAGACGGCAAAAGAAGTCTTGAGTGACGTCGGGGTCGCATTTCCAAGTCAGAACCCGTTCATGTCTATCATAGCCCGCGGCGCCGAGATCCTGACGGGGATCGACGAGTGTCTCGAGCTGATGGATGGTTTTGAGCCGGAACCAGAGGACCCGGAGATAGTCCCGCGGGCTTCGGTTGCTTTTGGGAGCAGTGAAGCGCCTCGGGGCTCGCTCTTCCATTATTATGAGTTCGACGATGACGGCATCGTCAAGCGGGCCCGGCTCATTCCGCCGACAACTCAAAACCTCGCCCGCATGGAAGATGATTTGATGATGTTCGCGCCCAGACTCATTGGCCAGTCGCGCGAAGAGCTCGCGCTCGGCTGCGAGATGCTGATCCGCAGTTACGATCCGTGCATCAGCTGCGCCACCCACTTTCTTAAAGTCAATGTAATCGAATAGACCGCTACACGGTCCCTAAAATAGAAGGCACCCTGCACGCCGTGGGGTGCCTTCTGCGCGCGCGAAGATCCAGCGGGTCCGGTAAGGCCGGTCGGCATCTAGCGGCCCCCTCGCATCCGGAGCCGGCCGATAAGGCCGGTCGAGTGTGACGGAGCGCCCATAGACTTCAAGTGGCCCCTGAGCGCCGGCGAGCCGCGCAGCGCTCAGGGCAGACAGAAAACGACCCGCTTGCGCGGGCCGTTTTCTTGATTCTTTTTAGATCTTGCCTATCGCACGATCTCTATCGCCTGATTACTCTAGCGATCCTCTCAACAGAACCGGCCCATTACGTTTGGGATCGGTATCGTTGCGGCGCTCAGAAGTGACGATGATCTCTTCGTATGGAGCGAAGAAGTTGACGCGATAGGAGGTTGTGTAGCCCCCGTCACCATCGTTGTCGGTCTGAAACGCACCGACTGGATCCTCAAAGCCGGTCTCGCCGTCTCTTAGCCAGGTCTCAAAAACTCGACCAGCCCTTTCCGGCAGGTTGCTGACCCTAAGCTCCATCTTTACCTTGTGCCAGCCGTCGTCATGAGTATCCAGATCGAACTTAGCTGTACCATTTGCCTGCTCTGGTGCGTCACCGACGCTCTCCATTGAGACAGTGCCTCGACCCTCGTCTTGAATCCTAGCACCGGCTAGAACCATGGTCGGAACGGTCAGAAGACCGATCAGCACCACCGCGGTCGCGAGAAACAAATAACGCTTGCGCAATCCGGTCACCCCCCTTCTCCTTACTCTGTGGCCATTTCCCTTGCCTATGTTTCCACGCCACGCACGGCGCAAACATAGCCGCCGAAAAGACCCCGGGCGACTGTGACCTTAGAAAAGACCCTCGGTTAGAAAGCGAGGGCCTGAACGATACGGATCCCGGCGGGACCAAGGATCACGATGATAAGGGCCGGGAATATGCAGAGCACCAGCGGGAAGACGACCTTGACGGGAGCCTTCATGGCGATCTCTTCGGCACGCT
>JAUWIO010000100.1 GCA_030605305.1 Actinomycetes bacterium | reverse complement strand
CCTCTAGGGATGATCGCGCTGCAGAGGTTGCATACGAGCACGCCGTTCTTGGTCTGGCTGTAACCCTTTTCGTCGCCGCAGATCGAGCAGGCATCCAAGGCCGCGCGATAAACACCGCCGGTCTTCAGCACTGTAAAAGTGATCCTCTGACCGCGAAGTTCGACATAGTATTTGTTGATCCAGCCTTCTTCGATCCTGGTAAATGCATTTGTCTCCGCCACCAGAACATGGTCGTCTTCGATCACAGCCCGGGTCGGTGCGGCGTTCTCAAGCGTATCTCGCGGCAGATCGACAAAGGCCAGCGTGCTCAAGGTCAGGATGATCGCCAGAGCAAAGACTCCCAGCCGGCGCAAGTCGGCGCGACGATCGGCTTTGTCGCGGCGCTCTTGTGGTCCGTAGGGCCGTTGGCCCTGGCGATAGAGGGCCGCCTCCCGTTTGACCACGCCGATAATCGGTCCGATCAGAAGCAGGGTTATCAGCGTTGCTCCAAATATGGGGCTGAGAATGGCGTCAACGGTGCGATACCACCACATGCGGGTGTAAGGGTGGTCCGGAACGAGCAAGATGACAGAGTAGAGGTGGTAGTAATCGTGGACAAAAGTGCCGATCAGCTCGATCAAACGAGTGGAGATCTGGGCCAGGTTGACAGCTGCCAGCGCGAGCAGGACAAGCGGCAGGCGAAATAAGTGACCGCGCAGTGTGAATGCCAGCCAAATCAGCAGGAAAAGCCCGGTGATGATCGAAGCGGAGGCACCGATAGCCGGCGGCCGGGCGCCGGTGAGAAGTGAGACGCTTGGAAGAAAAACCGGGGATAGCCCAAGCACTATGCCAAGCAGGCTGAAGGCGAAGAGCCGGAGCTTGTCGAGGCGCGACCCGGTTCCTTCCTCGTCAGATGCCGCCGAAGGCCGCAGCGTGTCCGGCGAGCGTGCCGCCAGCCAAAAACCGAGTACGGACATCTCTTGGAGCCCCAAAAGCCACGCCGAGTCCAGCCGACCCACCAGGCTCAGGCCGGCCAGGGCCAGCAGTCCGAGGCCTACGCCATAGAGCATTTCCAAGAAGCGTTCACTCTCGCGGCTGTAAAGGAACAGGATCGCCAGGATCAGGACCGGATTGATAATGCTTGCGACCAGATCAGGAAACATGCTGCCCCGCCGCGACCGTTCGCCCATGCGCGAGCCGGATCTGCCGCCCGGCTCTGCTCCCGATCTCCTGGTCGTGAGTGACGAGGATGATCGTGTGGCCCTCCCCATGGAGCTCTTCAAAGAGGCCCATCACTAATTCTTCATTTTCTTCATCCAGGTTGCCGGTCGGTTCATCGGCCAGGATGACCGTCGGGCGGTTGATAAGCGCCCGCGCTACGCAGGTCCGCTGCTGCTCGCCGCCGGACAGCTCGCTCGGAAGGTGGTCGGCGCGTTGCTCCAGGCCGACCCGGGCCAGCGCCTCCATGGCCTCTGTCCTCTCGGGCAGGCTGTGATAATACTGAGCCAACATCACATTTTCGACCGCTGTCAGGTGGGGGATCAGGTGGAATTGTTGAAAGACCAGCCCGATCGTCTCGCGGCGTCGCTTGGTCAGTTCGGCGCGCGAAAGGGGGGAGATATCCGCTCCGTCTATGATGACGCTTCCGCGGCTGGCCTTGTCGAGGCAACCGATGATATTGAGCAAAGTGGTCTTCCCTGAACCTGAGGGACCCATGATGGCGAGCAGTTCCCCCTTATCGATGGCCAAGGTTATATTGTCCAGGGCGTTGACCGCGCCGTATGTTTTCGAGACGCCGTCCAGTTTGATCAAGGCCATTTTATTCTCCTTTTAAGGCTAGGGCCGGCTCGATCTTCAGAGCCAGACGTACGGGCACAGACATGGCTATCACCGCTACCGCCAGCGATGTCCCGATGGTGATTAAAACGGTAGTCGCCGCGAACGAGACGGATGCCTGAAAGACTGCCCGGCCGATCCATTGGGCCGCCAAGTACCCCAGCAGCCAACCGAGGGAACCGCCGACTAAACCTAGGACCAAGCCTTCTCCGGCAAACTCCGCGATGATGCCTCGGTCATCCGCTCCCAATGCTTTCTTAAGGGCGACTTCCCGCCGGCGTTCGATGACGACCGCCATCATAGTCGTGGCCACTGCTAGGGCGCTCGTAGCTAAGATCATGCCGGCCACGGAAAAGATCAGCGCACTTACTTTATCGAGGACTTGCCTTTCGCTGCGGGCAATACGCCCGATAGGCTCGAGTTGCAGATGGTCATTGCCGGCCTTATTGGATATCAAGGCAGACCGGCGTGGTATGGGGCTAAGGACACTGAAATAGGCCAAGCTGGCCGCCTGGGGTCGACCAAGTAACTCTTGGGCTGATCTCAAGTCTACGAAGATCTGGTCATCTTCGACACCGCCGCTTTCCACGATGCCGCCGACGTTGAATACCTTTTTGCGCTCGGCAAAAGATAGGGACAGCCTCTCGGCGCCGGTCAATTCCAGCTTTTCGGCCAGTCGGCGACCGACCAGTGTCCGCCCTGTTCCGATCCGGGTGATCTTCAAGTAGGGGCTGACCTTCTCCAATTGAGCCAGTCTGACCCCGACCACGACTACTTCTGAGTCTTTGAGGGTTACTGTGCCGTAAAGAAACGGACTGTAGCCGACCAGTCTGTCGCCGAAAGAACGGGCTGCCTTGTCGGCCAGGCTCTGATCGACGAAATTGGCGGGCGGGCGCGGCAACGCTACCATGTTGGCCCCGTACCGGCGTAGTTCCTTGCCGAACTGTGTTCCGGTGTCGCGATAGATTGACGTAACGACTGAAACGACGGCGGCACATATAATAATGGCTGCCAATATCGTCGCTGTCCGGGCCCGCCGGTTTGCCAGCGAGGCCGACAACAGCTTGAAATACATAGCCCGCTTACCCATGCAAGGCCGCCTTCGGGTCCAGCCTGATGATCGCCCGAACGGCAGCGAGGCTGCCCCCGAGGGCAACGAGGAGCGCCAGGGCCAAAGTCAGGGGAAAGACCAGGGGCTTTAGGGCGATGGGAGAGCCAAAAACTGCCTGCGTGACCACTTTCGTGAAGGCCATTCCGAGCCCGAAACCTACCAATCCACCGATCAGGCCCAACACGGCGGATTCCGCTAGAAAGCCGGCGGCGATGAGCCAATCGGCTCCTCCGAGAGCCTTGGCTAGACCGATCTCTCGGCTCCGCTCCAGAGCCATCGCTGTCATCAGGCTCGATATCGCCAGGGCTGTGCTCGCCAAAGCCGCGATCGCCAGCAGAGCCATCAGGAGTTGGGTCTTTTGCAGGACCAGGCCTTCGGACTGGGCCACTTGACGGACTACTGAAACATTAGCTCCGGGGACGACTTCTTCGATCTGAAAAGCGATCGAGTCGATGAAGGGTGTGCAGTACCACTGCTCCCACTCGGCGGCCGTCAGGGACTCGGGGTCTCGGCTGTACTTTTCGGCCAGCGCGTTTTCGGGGGTGGTCAAAGTGCTGACCTCCGCTTGGCTGATCTTGCCCGGCAGCCCGGTTTTCTCTTGTAGTAGAGCGATAGGCAGCAGGACCTCTTCGTCTAATTGATCGCCGGAGGTCATGACGCCCGCGATCTTCAAGGTGAGCTGCTCTCCAGCTACCATCACGTTTATTCGGTCACCGGGCTTGACGCCCAGTCTTTCGGCGACGCGGCGGCCGATAAGGGCTTCAGCCGCACTATCGTTCGGGTGCCGCCCTTCGATCTTCAGCCAGGGCCTGGTGGCTTTGATGCCGGTCTTGATGGTTCGCTCTGGAGCTATCGCCAGCTTCTTATTGAACCAGACCCCGATAAGAGGAACAGTATGCTGACCGATATCGCCCTGGCTATTTAATAGCGGGGTAAAAGCGACGATGTTATTTCGCCAAAAGATCTGTTTGATCTTCGTCAGATCAGCTTCATTTAAAAAAGTTGTGTGGGCCAGGGGCTCCTGGCCCAGCTCCACTGTTCTTGGAAGTACCTCTGGTGTCTGTGGCTGCACTATCAGGTTCGCGCCGTAAGCGCGCAGCTCTTTAGCAACTTTATCGCTGACATCCAAGGCGATGTTCAGCATCGCGGCCGTCATCGAGACTCCGAGCGCAATGGTGATAGCGGCCAGAAGCTTCGACTTCCAGCCTCTGGCGTATGAACGTCGCACCATCAACAAGAGCATTATGATTCCTCGTTTCTCAACACACTTGAATATATTAGACCCATTCGCTCACATGGCAAAGGGGCGCGGTCTCTGAACAGGGCAAGTCCCTTGTGATAAAATTAGTAAATGCAATTCTTTATCGTGGTCAACAACTACTTTCATGACTTCGCCACGGGTCTTTTGATCACCAGCGCCGTCGCGATTCTGGTCATGGCCCGTTCCGTTGAACGCCAAGGTCACGATGATGCGATCCGATATTTCGTGGACATCTATCCCAAGCTGACCTTATTGGCCCGTTTCTCCATGGCCTGGATCATCACGGCCGGGGCGATCCGGCTCTATTTTTTTATGGGATTCGAATGGGCGGATGCGTTCGGAACCGACCAGGTACCTGCTTTGATAGTCAAACATCTGATGATGTTCACGGTGGTCGGCACGGGTGTCTATTTTTGGCGCCGATTATCCAAGAAAGTGAAAAATCTAAGGGCCCAGGTCTACCCCGAGGCCTGACGCACTAGAGCAGCAACAAACACTCCGGGCTGTCGCAGGTCGTGTGCTCGTGGCGGTTCTTTTTTAGGATAGCCTCGTAATCATCAAGGGCGGCCAGGGCCTCGGCCGCGGTGTCGACGAAAGTGATGACTTCCAGCTCTTCTTGGCGG
>JAUWIO010000250.1 GCA_030605305.1 Actinomycetes bacterium | reverse complement strand
TCATGATATCGGCCCAATAAGCTTGCTCATCATCACCGGACCAGGCCGGCGTCAGCCCGGCGAACAGGATGCCCTTGAGAAAGACGATCAGCAGGAGCGGGACGATGACCGTCCTGATCCAATGCCGCTCAGGGCTTAGTCCGGTCATGCTATGCCCAAAGTATTGGGACGATGATACCGGCGACACTGAGTGATAGCAGCACTGTCAACGAGAGCAGGGCCACCGCCTCCAGCGATTTGACCTCGGCTATTCGGCGGATCCCGAAGGCGCTCAAGATGGCGATCGGGATGAGCAGAAGATGGATGGCGCCATCATTGATGGCGCTCGGAAGCACATAGCCGTTCGTGGCCGCCAGTACGGTCAGCGGTATCGCCACAGTCATGATTATCGGCAGGAGGCTGAGGTCACCAAGGACTGACAAGTCTGGTTTCACCCAAACGATCTGCGTGCCGCCTTGGTCTTCGGCAGACGCCGGGGCCGTCCTGCCGACTTGGACACGTTCGCTCAACACTACATAGGCCAGGCGGGCCAACCCGGCGACGCTGAGCCAGGCCACAAGTTGAAAGATATAATCAAGGACGATGGCGATCGGGCGAAAGCCGGACGTGAGCACGGCGGAGCTGCCGAAGAATTTGACCAGGTAGCCGACGACGACAGGCCATTTATCCAGACTCGCCACCATCGGCCACCACGAACCCGGTGTTCTCAGGAGCGTTGCGGCCGGCTCGAAGAATCGCGGAATGAGCGTGAGGACGACCAATATGGCCAAGAACGTCGCCAGGCGCTGTTGCTGCGGACGCGGCAAGTATTGACCCAGTTCCCGGCGGTACGAATAGTTCAGTGTCCCCACTACGGCGGTCAACAATAGCGGGGTCAGGATCTCCCGGGCCGTGGCCGGATCGAGGCGCGAAAAGACGAACAACAGGCCGACGGCCATGAGTATATCCGCCAGCGTTCCGCGAACGGCGATCTCTATCAGAACATAAAAGAAGGCGGCAAAGAGCAGGAAGATGAAGATATCTCCGCCGATCTGGACGGCGGAGAAGAAGAGCCGGTTATTGAAGGCGAGCAGCGCCAGGGTGACGAGCGGTATGAAGTTGTCCTTCGGAAAGACCTTTTTGGCGGTCTGATACGCCAACCACAAAGTGGCGAACAGGAAGGTCAGGTTCCATAGTCGCAAGGCGATTGCCTGTCCTCGCAGCGGCAGCGATTGGACCAATCGCATCGGGATACCGGAGATATACTGGCTCGTCAGCGCGAAATCGAGCTGGCCGGCCCGGATCTCGCCGCGGTCCACGAAACCTTGGACCAGCTGGAAGAAGATCGACTCCCCTGAGAGCATGAGTTTGCTGGAGAGTATCGAGACCAACGCGAGAACCAGTAGGATACCGAAGATGATTGCCGCACCCTGGTCGAGGCGCCGTTTTTCCAGGCGGTTATTGAGTAAGTCTGCGAAGAATTGGATGAGGACCATAGGCCGCTCCGCGGGGTCAGTAGCCGAGCTTGACGGCTATGTCTCGGGCTATGCCCTTCTTATACTCGTTCGATGGCGTCCCTTGCGGCGAAGGGAGTACTTGTACGGAAAAAAACCAGTTGTCTCTCGTCCAAGTCAAAACCGCTATCTGCTTGAGTTTGAAAAGCTCCGAGGCGGAGAAGTCATTTAGCCCCAGGTAGGCGGAGTGGGAGTTGATAGAATCATCCTCACCCTCCATCTTATACTCTTCTTTCTCAGTCTGTAGCGCGTCCTGCGCGTCCTTATCGGTCGGGTATTCGCTGATAATGACGATGACGCGGTCTATCTCTGTGCGCATATCGCGGGCCATCGGCACGTACACGCTGCTCGCCTCGATCGGCTCCGAGTTCCAGGCTTTCTTGATAGAGAGGTACCCGTCGATTTCGCTTAGGTGCAGGGACAGGGGAGTGGCCCCCTCGGGAATAGGTTTGGCATCCTCGTCGCCGCCGTTGTCCCCGTTGTCGACCGGCTCCGTGGAGTCATCGGAGTCACTGGAGTTACCGCTCCCATCGCCGGCGCCGCCCTCATCCTCGATCTTCTCGGCAGCGTCCTCAACTGCCGCCGTGATCTCGGGGTTGGTAGGATCTATGGCCGCGGCAACATCGAAAGCATCGGCGGCCCCCTGGAGGTCGCCCGCGTCCATCTTATCCATGCCCTCTTTATAGTAACTCGCGGCGATGGCCTCGGCCTGAGCGTCGG
>JAUWIO010000027.1 GCA_030605305.1 Actinomycetes bacterium | reverse complement strand
CGAGTATCGCTACTACATCGCAGAGAACCGGTTTGTAAGCCGGAGGTAGGACGGAGAAGGATGAAACTTAGGGAAATCTATGAACTCGCTATCAAGACCGGTATCGAGGCCGATCCTCGGGGCCGCGACGCTGTCGATGCGCAACTTGAGAAACGCAAAGAGGCGTTTGAGAAACTTTCAGATGATGACAAGGCCCTGTACGACACAGATAAACTGACCAACCCTTACTCCGACACCCGGATACTAGCCGGCGACCCCGATGCCGAGATCGGCGGACTCTTAGCCGGTATCGATATGGAGACCCCGGAGGTCGTCCTGGCCGATCGCCTGCGCGAGAAAGGTGAGTCGATAGACCTGCTCATGGCTCACCACCCGGAGGGCGCGGCGCTGGCCGGACTCCACGAGGTCATGGGCTTGCAGGCAGATCTTTGGCACGCTTACGGCGTCCCGATAAACGTCGGTGATTCTCTGATGGATGGCCGTGCCCGCGAAGTGCAGAGGGGGCTGAGTCCGGCCAATCACGCCCGCGCTGTCGACGCGGCCAAACTCCTCGGCCAGTCGATGATGTGCGTCCATACGCCAGCCGACAACTTGGTCTCTCAATTCTTACAGAAACTTATCGATGACAAGGCCCCAAGATACGTCGATGACGTGGTTAAACTCTTAAAGACGATTCCCGAGTACCAGGCCGGCGCCAGGATAGGGGCCGGGCCCCGCATCGTGGTCGGCAGCGGCGGTCATCGTGCCGGCCAGGCTTTGGTCGTCATGACCGGCGGTACAGGCGGCCCGCAAGGCGCTATTGAGAAATTGTCCGCTGCCGGAGTCGGCCCCCGCGTCGAGATGCATATGGATGAGAAGACGCGTAAAAAGGCTGAAGAGCACCACCTGAATGTCATTATCGCCGGCCACATCGCCAGCGACAACATAGGCGTCAATCTTTGGCTCGATAAGCTGGAGGCGCGCGGGGTGGCCATTAAGACCTGCTCCGGGGTCGTTCGTATCAAGCGATAGGCGCTGCCCGCCTAGTTTCCGCTACCGTTTGTCTGTCTGCCGACCCTGATGATCATTTCGATCGTTGGTTTGGCTTCGGTTCCCGCCGGCGGCAACTGTCCGATGATCTTCCCGATCTGGCCTTTTCCGTTCACGGGGACCCAGACCACGGTAAAGTCGAGGCCGGCATCGTCTAGGAGTTCCTCGCCTTGCTTGCGGTCCATCCCGACCACCTTAGGTACGGCGATCGCTCCTGAGCTCGGCCTGCCTGTACTGACTTGTATTTCGACCTCGGCGGTTTCTTCGAGTTCAGTTCCGGCTATCGGCGTCTGCCCGGCAATCACGCCGGCCGCTATCGCCAGGGTGTCGACTTCCGTGATCTTCACCAGTAACCCGGCCGCTTCCAATAATGACTTGGCTTCCGCAGCCGGGAGTCCGACGATATTGGGCATTTCCAGCACCTGCGGGCCTAAGTGGACCTCACAGTCCTTGGCGGGACCGCTGCCGGAGGCGTATTGGGCCAGGATCGGCTCCGGACAGAACTCGGTGGCCCGGTCACCGGTCTCGCTGCATATCCGCATGCCGACGATACCTTTGGTCGGGCGGGGGAATCTGGTGGCCGGGGTCCCGGCCAGCGCCGGCAGCATGAATTTTCGCCATATCTGGGCCGGGAAGGTACCTCCCTGCTCGGTGATGCCGTGGACATTGAGCATCGGCCGGCGGCTGTCTCTGTAGCCGACCCAGACAGCGGCTGCCAGGTCAGGGGTGTAGCCGCAGAACCACGCGTCGCCGTTCTTGTCGGTCGTCCCTGTTTTTCCGGCTGCCGGGCGGCCGATATTGGCGGCCCGGCCTGTGCCTGAGCGGATGACGCCGCTTAGGGCATCTGTTACTAAGTAGGCGGTGACCGGGTCCATGGCCGGGGTCATCCGGATCTTATTCTCCTTGATGATATTGTCGGAATGATCGGTCACTTTCATGATGGCTATCGGTTTCGCATGCTGCCCGTTATTGGCGAAAGCGCTATACGCCGTGGCCATGTCAAGCGGGGTGACTCCTCCGCCCAAACCCCCGAGGGCGATCGCAGGCAGGGCTTCGCCTCGGGACTTTATCCCCATCCGCTTCACCTGCTTGACTACATTTTCTGCCCCGACATCCATTATCAAACGGGCGAAAACCGCGTTAACGGAGTAGATCGTGGCGTTGCGCAAGGTCAACAGACCGCCGCCTCGCCCGCCATTGACGACCCAGTTCTGCCCCGGCAATTTGATGCCCGCCGTACTAGAGCTATAAGTCTTGCTGATGCTGATCCCGTTTTCCAGGGCCGTCGCCAAGACAAACGGCTTAAAGGATGAGCCGGGTTGACGTTTGGCCTGCACGGCTAGATTTAACTTGTCCGTCTCCCAGTCTTTACCGCCGACCATCGCCCTGATGTAGCCGCTGGAAGGCTCGATGGCTACTAATGAACCGACAGGGTCGCCGGCTTGGTTGAGTGTTCCCCAGACCGCGTCTTCCGCCGCGACCTGCATCTTCGGGTCGATCGTGGTGTAGATCCTCAAACCGCCCTGAAAGAGTCGGTCAGTCCGCTCCGAGACCGTGGAGCCGAAAGTACTGTCATTAAGCATCTCTTGTTTAACGTATTCGACGAAGTACGCATAGGGGTACTTCGTTTCTTTTGGCGGCTGGACTACTATGGGTTCGGCCAAGGCCTCTTCAGCCGCTTCGAAAGTTATCATTTCCTGCTCGAGCATCTTGTTGATGACCTTGTCGCGCCGCACCTTGGCTTTATCGGGGTTGGCTAGGGGAGAGTAGATGTTCGGTAGGTTGATTATTCCGGCCAGCAACGCGGCCTCCGGGACGTTAAGGTCTTCGGCTGACTTACCAAAATAGCTTTGCGAAGCTGTTTCAGCCCCGTAGATCGATTGCCCAAAGAAGACCGTATTCAGATAGCTTTGGAGGATCTCCTCTTTCGAGTATGAGGTCTCGATCTGAAAAGCCAGGGCCGCTTCGCGTATTTTCCGACGCGAAGTCGTCTCCCAATCGCCGACGGAATTCTTGACCAGTTGTTGCGTGATCGTACTGGCCCCCTGGACAATCCCGCCCTCTTGAACGTCTGCCAGAAAAGCGCGGACGATCGCCTGGAAGTCGACCCCTTCGTGTTCATAAAAGCGCCTGTCCTCGATGGCGATGACGGCTTTTTGGAGATTAGGGGATATCTTGTCCAGGGGCACCAGGATCCGGTCCTGTTCGACAAAAAAGTCTGTTATCAAGCTGCCGTTGCGGTCGTATATCTTAGTTGTCTCGGCACGCTTTAGGAATTCGGAGCTGTTGATATCGGGAAGCTCTTGTGTCGCCAAGGCAACCACGACAAAGCCGGTGAACATAGTGACGAAGATGGTCAGCAGCGAGAAGACCAGGAGGCCGATGACTATTCTCAGGCGGCGCCTGCGGCTGTTGTCTGCCGCCGCTTTACGTTTATGGACTGACATGGCGCTTTATACTGAAAGCGAACCGGCCTCGGCGGGCGGTCGCGCTAAGCTCCTTGTTAAAGGTACGAACATCTGTTCAAAGTAGTGTAAACGGCCAGCCAATGTCAAGCGTCAGAGGCCGCTGACACCTGTTGATGCCGCCATCGCCCGCCCCTCCATGCACAGGTAGACCGGTACGCCGGGCGCCGCATTTTGAATGGCCGCGTTGAGGCGGGAAAAGAGTTGCCGGCGGATGGTGATGAAGTATCGGTACTTTCCGTCCAGCCCTTTGTTGAGTTCTCCGGTCGTCAGGCGCGAGCGTGGAAAGCGGTCTTCCATGATCGGTTTTAGGGCCGGATTATACCTGAGCGCGCCCAAGCTTATCCAGGCTACTTGGTCCGCTGGTACGCTGGCGAAGATAGCAGCGACTGTCCGCTCGTATTCCTGCTCCCAGCCATCAAAGTGGATGAGGGGATCGAAGTGGAAGCCGACCCGATACCCGGCCGCGACCGCTCGGGACGCGGCAGCCAACCGCGGGGCGAGGCGCGGGGCCCCGCCCTCTTCGACCTCGGCAATGATATCCGGGTTGACCGACCAGGATATGACCGCGCGCCCCCGGTGGTCGAGGTCGAGCAGATGGTCAAGACGGTCGGTCTTCGTCTTTATTTCAAAAGTCACGTTCGGCAGCGCTGTCAGTGCCGGGACGAGCCGGCTGTGGACATTCGCCAGTTCGTCGAAGTCGAGACTGTCGATGAATTGACCGCTTCCGACCCGGAAATGTCGATCACCGCGCTCGCCAAAATACTCTCGGGCCTCGGCGAGCAGATCGTCGATGTTCGCGAATACGGTGAAGGGCGTATTCATATAGTGTTGCAGATAGCAGTAGCTGCATTCGAGCCGGCAGCCGATACCCAGGTTCAGAATATAGTAGTCGCAACACGTGTAGCGGCTCGTTCCGGGACATTTCTTGATGAACCGCCCGCGCTGCTTGGCGACTGCCAGGGCGCGCGGGTCCAGGTCTCCCGCGAAAGACTTGATGCGCTCGAGGTCGACGTTCGGGACTTCGGGCCATCGCCGGCGGATGGCGCCGGCAGTATCGGTAGCGGCGACCGCCGCCTCAATCAGAATCTTCCGCGGCTTCCAGGGCATCCTTGACCAGGTCTTTCTTGTTGAGACTCACCAGTGAGTCGATGATGGCGGTAAGTTCGGCGGGATCGTTCGCCGTGAACGATATATTAAGCTGTTCGTCTTCGAAGTACGGTGTGTGTTCGATCCGGACCTTCGGGTGCAGGCGTAAGTCGCGCAGCGCCGCTTGGAAGGCATCCTCGGCTTTAGCGTTGGTCGGCCACCGCTGCTCCTGCAGCCGCTCTTTCAGGGCGGCTGCCTTTTGCGGTCCGTTCCGCCGGGCGTCAGTCAGAACCGCCTCCATGTCGGGAGACCCCAGCAACCCCGCGGGGGAGAGCCCGTCCCGATGGGCGAGATCGGCCAGGAGTTCGCCGAATATCCGGCGGTCGTTCCGGCTCAAGCGGCAACCGGCGGTTTCGATCATTGCCAGCGCCCTGTCGACTTCAGCCTTTCTTTCATTTGGTTCGACCATCCGCATAGTCTATCCCATAGTCGGGTCGGTGAGCGCGGCCTGCCCCCGGGCAACCAGGTCCGCATTGATCTCGGTGGCGCTGAGGTTCGCGTCGATCTGGGCGGACGTCTTGGCCCCGGGGATCGCCACATCTACCTCCGCCAGGGCGATCGCCAGAGCCAGCGCGGCCGGCTCGACGCCGCTGTCCCGAGCGGTAGCGGCCAATCGCGCCGCCGCATGATTATCAGCCTCAAAGCCGCCGACAAAGGCGCTGTGGCGGCCACGGTGGTCGCGGCGGCCGAATTCCGGGCGGTACTCATACTTACCACTTAGAATGCCCTTCTGGAGCGGCTCATACGCGATGAACGCCACGTCCGCTTGGCGGCAAAGGGGGAGAGTTGTGGCTGATTCCTGTTTTTGCAGCGCGTTCCAGCACCCCTGATAGGCGATGAATTCCGGTATTTTTTCTGCCTCGAGCAGCGCCTCGGGGGTCAAGTTAGAGGCGCCAAGATATCTGACTTTTCCCGCTCTGACCAACTCCTGCATCGTTTCTAATGCTTCGCTGATCGGTCTCTTCGGGTCAGGCCAGTGCACCATATAGATATCAACATGGTCGCGTCCCAAGCGGTGCAGGCTTTGATCACAGGCAGAAAGGATGTGGCTTGAGCTCAGGTCGTGGATGATACGGCCGCTTTCGTCCCGGCGCAGACCGACCTTGGTTGCCACCAGCGTGTCCGGCGAGTCTTTGAGCGCTTTTCCGAGCAACTTTTCCGAGTGTCCGAACCCGTAGATATCGGCCGTATCGAAGAGGTTCACGCCGGCATCGAGGGCCGCTCGCACTGTGGCCAGGGAATCCCGGTCGTCGCCCCGCCCCCATCCTTGTCCTCCCAGAGCCCAGCAGCCCAGACCAATGGCCGAGACGCTCAAGTCAGAGCGGCCAAGCCGCCTAAAGAGCATCGTCGGGGAAGAGCGTCAGGTTCTCGCCTCCAAGCTCGGCATAGCGTTCCCTGAGCTGGAGGTAGAGCTGGGCTTCGGCCGTTTTGCCGCGCTTGCGCGAACCCATCTCCAGGATAGATAGCTTAGCCGTCAGGACCTGTAGCGCTCCCCACTTCTGATCGTCGGAGAGCGTCCCGCCGTCGATGATCTTGCGCAAAGCCCGGACCCTGAAGCGGTCCATCCCCCAGTGTTTCCGGGACAGCTGGTCTTCGTGGCCGCCTGTCTTCACGACCAGTTGCTTTGAGATCAAGCCGACCGGATAGCGGGAGGTGATCCGCAGCCAAAGGTCATAGTCTTCGCAGGCGGGAAAGGTCGGGTCAAAGAGCCCGACGTCGTCAAAGAGGCTTCGCTTCATCATCACTGCCGAGGGGGATATCAAGCACCGTTCGAGTGATTTTTCGAAGATATCTCCAGCCGGCTTAGCATGATGCTCCTTGGGATTGATCCGGACGCCGTCCCGGTGCCAGACCTCATCCGTTTGTGAGATCAGCTGTTCGGGGTGGTCGCGGTGGTATTTAAGATGCATCGCGTTCTTCTCGGGGAGCCAATGGTCGTCCGAATCCAGAAAAGCCACCCACTCCGCTTTTGTCGCTTTGATCCCTAGATTGCGGGCGGCGGAGACCCCGAGGTTTGGCTGGAAGAGCAGTCGAAGGCGCCTATCGGTCAACCCCTCGAGGACCTCGGTGGCCGGGGTTCCCTCGGAACCGGCGTCTATGACTATGATCTCCTTGACCGGCTCGGTCTGGTCCATCACCGATTCGACCGCTGCTCGGAGCGGTTCTTTGCGTTCATATACAGGTATGACTACCGCGACATCCAATAGGGCTCCTAGCCGATGGACGAGTCAGTCGGATCGTATAGTCGTTCGACGAGGCGCTCGACCGCCTCACCCAGTATTCTAGACCATGTTGAGGCTTCTCCGACAGTCGAACTCCAGGCACCTTCGGCTGCGTGGGCGGTTATGACCTTGAGAGAGACAAGATCGAGGCCGAAGGCGCGGGCTGTCCGCGCCAAGTGAAATCCTTCCATATCGACGATGGCGGCGCCGGTTTCCCGCTGGAGTCGAGCGCGTCGGACCGGGTCGAGTACCGGCTCAGTGACGGTAAGACCGCCTACCGATGGCCAGGCGCAAGTTTTTGCGACAGCACTGGCTGCCGGAGCTAGCTCTTCGGTGTCCGGGGGATCGGGCTTGTGAGAATCTACTGAAAAGCGCTCCACGATCACCACTTGACCGGTTTGCAGGGACCCGTCGAGCGCCCCGGCAAACCCTGCATTGACTATAGTGTCCCCGGCCGCACCGGGCGTATCTGAGAGTTCTCGCTCCAACTCGCGGGCCAGGTCCGCACCGGCGCTGTCTGCCGTCG
>JAUWIO010000142.1 GCA_030605305.1 Actinomycetes bacterium | reverse complement strand
GAGTCGCCGGAACAGGTCAAGTTGCGCGCAGATCGCCTAGGGGGTTTTTCAGACAAACTGCTCTTACTGGCGGAGATCTCGCTCGAGCGGATAGAGGCGGCGGTCGCCACTCTTCGCCCCGATGTTTTGGTCATTGATTCTATCCAGACCCTTTTCCACCCCGCGGTTGAATCCGCGCCTGGGAGTGTCAGCCAGGTCAGGGAATGCGCCGCCCAACTGTTGCGTTGGGGAAAAACAGCGGGCGTGCCGGTCTTGCTCGTCGGACATGTGACGAAAGACGGGGCGATCGCCGGGCCGCGCGTTCTCGAACATATGGTAGATACCGTCCTATATTTCGATGGCGGAGATCAACACACTTACCGCCTGGTCAGAACCGTTAAGAACCGGTATGGTCCGAGCAACGAATTGGCCGTCTTCTCGATGGGCAAGACCGGCCTGACCGAGGTAGCCAATCCCTCTGAGCTTTTCTTGTCCCAACGGTCCGACGCGGTCAGCGGTTCGGCTGTGGCGGCGGTCGTCGAGGGGACGCGGCCGCTCATGGTCGAGCTGCAAGCTCTAGTCACCCCTTCGTATTTGACCAACCCCAGACGGCTTACGACCGGGGTCGAGCATAATCGGGCCATGATAACGCTGGCCGTGCTAGAGAAGCGGGCCGGCATCCGCCTGGCGGATGCCGACGTCTACATAAATGTCGTCGGCGGGGTCAAGATCTTTGAGCCGGCCCTGGACCTCCCGTTGGCGATGGCCGTGGTCTCAGCGGCCGAGGACCGTTTGGTCCCTCGCGATATATGCGCGTTCGGCGAGATCGGTCTCACCGGCGAGGTGCGACCGGTCGGTCGCGTTTCCGAGCGTCTCAAGGAGGCGGCAAAACTCGGCTTCAAGCAGGCATTGGTCCCGAAAAGTGGATCGATCGAAGCCGACGGCCTGGAGATCATCGAAGTAGCCAATATTGGCGAGGCCTTGACCGTTCTACGGAGCGAGCGTTAAATTAGAAGCTAGTCTTTGACGGCCACCGGCCGTCGGCACAACATGCGCATGAGCAAAAACAGCGACAAGAAGCTTCTTGAGGTATTGGCCCGGGTCGCTCCGGGTACCGCCTTACGCACCGCTATCGAGCAGATATTGCGGGCTCGAACGGGTGCGCTCATCATCATTGGCGATACCGAGAATGTGATGAACTTAACGAACGGCGGCTTCGATATCGACAGCGAGATGACGCCTTTCCGGCTCTACGAATTGGCCAAGATGGACGGAGCGCTCATTTTGGATGAAGGAGCCAAGAGGATACTCATGGCCAACGTGCATCTCGTTCCCGACTATTCAGTCCCCACCCCGGAGACCGGGATCCGCCACCGTACCGCCGAACGCGTTGCCCGGCAGACGAAGGCCACCGCCCTCTCGATATCACAAAAACGCGAGATAGTCTCCGTCTACTTCGATGATTTCAAGTATGTCCTGGAGGATATCCCGGTCGTTCTGGCCAAAGCCAACCAGGCCCTGCAGACTTTAGAAAAATACAAGCGGCGTCTCGACCAGGTGTCAGCTAGTTTGAGCGCCTTGGAGTTTGAGGACCTGGTCGCCCTGAGCGATGTCTTGACGGTCATCCAGCGGGCCGAGATGGTCGAGCGCATTAGTACTGAGCTGAACCGGTTCATCACGGAACTCGGCGTTGACGGCCGTCTATTGCGGATGCAGTCTGACGAACTGGTGCGGACCGTCGCGGATGACCTGTTGATGACCATCAGAGACTATAGCAATAAGCCTAAACTGGCCGAGCGCGCGCGCCGACGCCTGGCGGACTTCAGCCAGGAGGACCTGCTGGACCCCCTGAGCATCGCCCCGCTCCTGGGCTTCGACGGGGCCGTGAACGTCCTCGATCAACCAGCGCATTCGCGAGGCTACAGGCTGCTGAAGCGGATACCCAGACTCCCGGTCAAGATAATCAACAAGCTCGTCGAACGCTGCGACAACCTGAAAGGGATCACAAGTGCGACCATCGAAGAGTTAGACGAGGTCGATGGTATCGGGGTGGTCCGGGCCCAGGCGATCCAGGACGGGCTAAAGAGATTGCGCGAACACAACTTGCTTGAGAGATACGTTTAACCCTTAACTTCATCGAGCTTTCTGCCGAAGAGAAAATTATCATACTTAATTTATCCTTTTGCGCATGAATCCATAAGAAGGGAGGGAACGATGAAGTAGCTACAGACTTTATCGAACGCTATGCTTATACAGCTGACAAGGTTTGCTCTTATCTTGGCGGCGGCTATCGGCGGGTATCGCGTAGCGATAAGATTCGGTTGGCCCGGGACTGATATTAATAATAATTTCGCAATTATCATCTACATGATCCTCGGTTCCGCGATCGGATATGTCGCCGGCGGTATTTTCGGAAGATGGCTCACCAGGACAATGGCCTGGGCGGAGGATACTTTACAAAGTGTCCCGCTCTCAGACCTGATTATGGGATTCGTCGGCCTGATAGCCGGCCTGACCGTGTCGTTTCTATTAGCGATGCCTATGGCCCAGATCGAGATCGCGGAAGTCAGAATGCTGGCAATCCCCTTTACGTACGTCATCCTGGCATCGCTCGGGGTGCGACTGGGGATCGGGCGCAGCTTGGAATTCGGACGCGTCCTTAGGCTTCCCGAAAGGTCGCTTGCGGCCGCCGGAGCCGGGCGCGAGAAGCTGCTCGATACCAATATCCTGATCGACGGCCGGATCATCGAGATCCTTGACGCCGGGTTTATCGATGGGGACCTGGTGGTGCCGAGGTTCGTTTTGGGGGAATTGCACCAGATTTCAGACTCTGCCGACGCGCTCAAACGCAACCGCGGTCGCCGGGGCCTGGAAATCCTCAATCAGCTTCGCTCCGCACATGAGGGGCGAGTGCGCAGCGCCGAGGCGGACTACTCTGACCTGACCGGCGTCGACGCCAAACTCGTGCGGATGGCCCGGGAGACCGGAGCGGCGGTGATCACAAACGATTATAATCTCAATAAGGTGGCCGGTTTTGAGGGTGTCGATGTTTTGAACATCAACGCCCTGGCGAATGCGGTCAAGCCCGTCGTCTTGCCGGGGGAGCAGTTGGAGATCAAGATAATCCACGAAGGCAAGGAGTCGGGCCAAGGGGTCGGGTATCTAGACGATGGAACGATGGTAGTCGTCGATGGTGGCCGCGATCGGATTGGAGAGACCGTCGACTTGAAGATCACCAGAATGTTGCAGACTTCGGCCGGGAAGCTGGTCTTCTCGCGGATAAGGGAAACTGAGACCGCTTGAACGCGGCCGTAATAGTCGCTGCCGGCCGGGGCGAACGCTTTGGCCGGGACGAGAAACAGTTCGCGCTCTTGAATGGCCGGCCGGTCCTTTGGTATTCGGTCGCCGCTTTCGGCCGCTCGCCTTTGATCGATCATATCGCGATCGTCACCAGGGAAGAGCTTATTCCCAGGTGTCTGTCGGAAGTCGTTGACGCGGCCGCCGGGACCCCGGTGACCGTTGTCGGTGGTCGCCGCGAGCGCCAGGGCTCTGTCTTTGCCGGACTCGATAGTTGTCCGCCGGGGACAGAGCTGGTTTGGATACATGACGGCGCCCGACCGCTGATCACAGAGGATG
>JAUWIO010000246.1 GCA_030605305.1 Actinomycetes bacterium | reverse complement strand
GGGCCTCCACCGACACTTCGCCGCCGAGGCTGGATGTTTTCTCTAAGTCTTTGACTTCGATTAGCATAACTACCGCCTGGGCCCGCCGAAGCCGCGCCCGAAGCCGCCGCCGAAGGGGCTGCCGCCGCCGGTCGCACCTTGATTGCCTGTAGCCGTAAACGACTGGAGGACGATATCGTCTCCTTCTCGGAGGCCGCTCACTATCTCAGTGCGATCACCTGCGACCAGGCCGGTCTTGACGGCCACTTCGGTCGGCTCTCCATCGACCATCTTAGAAACGAACTGCCCGTTCGCCCGGGTCCGGATGGCGACGTTGGGCACAAAGAGCACATCTTCATGTTTGTCGAGAGCGATCTCGAGATCGGCGCTCATCCCCAAGCGCATGCCGGGGTCCAGCTCATCGATAGAGACATATACAGTGTAAGTAACTACGTTCTGATTCGTACTAGGGACCGGGTCGATAGCGGAGACCTGGCCGTCAAACTTCTCGTTCGGCAGGGCGTCCAACGCCACCTCGACAGGCTGGCCGATAGCTACTTTAGAGATATCGGCTTGGTCGATAGCCGCCTCAACTTGGAGCCGGCTCAAGTCGGCCACTGTGATCAAGCCGCTCGACTGAGCGCCCCCGGCGCTGCCGCTCGAAGAACCGCCGCCGGGCTCATCGCCGATCTGAGCATTGACCGCAATGACCGTCCCGGCTATCGGTGAATAGATGATCGTCGAATATCGATTATCGACCGAACGCGAATACTCGGCCTCGGCCTCATCGACCGCTTCCTCTTGGGCAGCGATCTCATCGTCGGACGCTTTAGCATCGAGCACTTTCTGTAATCCGCCGCGGGCACTCGTCAGTTCCGCATAAGCTATATTGACGGTCTGACCGGGAGTCCCTTTTTCCAGCTTAACAAGCGATTCACCGGCGCTGACCGTCTCGCCGACGGTGGCCAGCACTTCCAAGACCGGGCCCGAACCTGACGAATTGATCTCGCGGCGGTCGACCGAAGAAACGTAACCGGTCACCGCCAGCGTCGGGGCGACTACGCCCGTCTCGACTTTGGAGGTCTGGACCTCCTCAGTCTTCGGCACAGCTGCGCTCGTGCGCCACCGGAATATGCCAAATCCGGACACTAAGACTACGGCAATTAAAGCAACTGCCGCGAATTGTCGTCTTTCCACAAGAAGCCTCCTCGCATCGGCCGGCCGCCCGGGCCGGTCCCGTCAAATATCCTTATCAAATGCGCTTCGATGCGCCCTTCGTCATCGGGGCGGCCGATGACGACGATCATGCTGTTTTCTTTGATGTCCTTCAATTCCATCGCCTGGCGGCCCTTGACGATCCGTGTTTGCTTCGAGATCAAAACGACTTTCTCGGCCTGGTCGCGACCGCTGACAACCAAGCTTTTCCCCTGCACGTCGATGACGATACCGGCCGTCCCGTGGCCGCCAAAAAAATCTTTGGGCCCGCCGGGAAGCCCCCGCCGCGGCCCGCCGAAATGCTCATTGTAATTTTCGCCCCAGCGGATAGAGAACCGGGCTTTTTGCCCGCCGATAAATAACCCCATGGAAAAAATGGTCGCGACCACGAAAGCGATGCCGAGGCCGATAGCGATGCCGCGCAAGAGCGGAGCATTCCGGACGGCCCAGTCTTTCCGGGATTGTCGCTCGTCAGGTTTTTCTTCGTCACTCATATTGTCACACTGCCTTCTTTACCTGTCTTATTTTGAAGCCCGAAAGTCTAGCCAGCCGATCGAGCAAAAGAGCGGAGAGGAAGACTGTTCCCAGCGCCAAGGAGAGGGAGCCAAACGGCGTCGACTCCATCACCGCCAATGCCCAGTCCCCGAAGAAGCCGAGCAACTCACGCCCGTCAGTCCAGGCCAGCTTAAGGAGCTGCCCGAGCGGGGAGACCGATAGATCCGCCAGAAAGAGCCGGACCGAGAGAAGCGAAGCCACGATCGCCAAGGCCAACCCGGCTTCGAGTGAATAGAAAATGGCCCGCTGCCGGCGGGCCTGCCGGCGCACGGCCGCGATAATACGGTCGTCCATCCCGGCAGGGGCGGTGACGGTTTTCAGTGCTTCCAGTCTGTCGTCAAAGTCGCTCACAATCATTGACACGCATGAGCGGGGCGTTTCGTTTCAATTATTCTTAATAATGTTTTTAGCGAACGAAGAAGTTCTTATTGATACGGATATCGAAGTAGGTTCCCGCCTACTTGTCGCTCATCCGCTTAGAATCCGCGGGCTCGCC
>JAUWIO010000143.1 GCA_030605305.1 Actinomycetes bacterium | reverse complement strand
CGGGGTCTTTCATATCCCGGCCTCGTGGGGCCTGCACGACCGTCAGCCCATTCGTGAGCTGGAAAAAGACTAGCGTGCGCGACGATTTCCTGGAACTCCCTTTCGACCAGTTTCAGCGGTACAAAGCCGCCCGCGACTTTGCCGATGCCGTCAGGCCCGCGCCCGGTGAGTCCCTAAAGGTCCTCGATGTCGGCGGCTTTCCCGGGTTGATGGTGGATTGGCTCCCGGACGACTCGGTCACTGTCGTCGATGTCATCGCCGCCGAGGCTCCCAACTATATCCAGGCCAGCGGCGCCGAGCTGCCTTTTGAGGACAGTTCGTTCGATCTCGTCTGCACCTGCGACACATTGGAGCACGTGCCGGCAGGGGAGCGTGACGCCTTCTTGCGAGAGCTGGCCAGGGTCTCGAAGGAGTACCTCTTTATGACGGCGCCCTTTGCCGACGAGAGGACCACCATGGCCGAGGAGATCCTCTACGGGTACGTCGAGCGGGTCTTGAAGACAGATTTTGTGACGCTTCGCGAACATCTCGACAATGGGTTGCCCGATTTGGATGCGACTCTGTCAGGGTTGAGTACGGCCGGTTTTTCCACCGAGGATTTCCCCAGCGGTTATCTCTATCATTGGTTGCCGATGATGGTCGCCAAGCACCACTTGATGTCCCACCCTGAGACCGAAGAGCTGCACCGCCGGGTCGACCGGTTTTATAATTTGAACTACTCGCCTCACGACTGCCGGGAGCCGAGTTATCGTCGAGTCATCGTCGGCTCGAAAGCCGGCGCCCCGGCCGTCAAAGCATTTGGCGGGGAGCGCGCGGCGCAAGCCGTGAGCGCGGACGGCGGCGCGCCCACAGCCGACGATGCTCAGTTGGAGTTCTTCCGCTTACTTACGGGACTGATCGATCAAGACCTTAAGCGCGATGTCTCCCAGCTTGTCGATGAGCTTCGCGGCTCTACGAATCAGGATCTTGCCCAGGCCAGAGAGGCCTTGTCCGAGCGTGATCGCCAACTGGCCGATCTCAAGAGCGTCGTTGCGGCTCAGAATGAGAGCCTCGACGAACTCCACGCGCTGGTCAGCCGCGTCCGCAACTTCTGGCCTTATCGGATCTACAAGCGCTTCAAGAATTAGTTCCAGGGACACGCACCTAACTGGAACTAATTAAGTGCGTGTCCCTGGAACTTTAAGGCACGTTGGTCGGGTCCCAGCTCGTCACGAGGTCCTCGTCGAAGTCATCGAGCCAGTTCATGTCCGCGTCCGATAAGGTGAAGTCGAAGACATCGGCATTTTCCTCGACCCTTTGGGACTGAGAGGATTTTGGGATGACGGCGAAACCATGCTCAAGAGCCCAGCGGATGAGGATCTGGGCCGGGGTCTTACCGTAAGATTCGGCCAATTGAACCAGGCGCGGGTCGGTCAGCTTTCGGCCCCGCGTCAGCGGGCTATAGGCTTCCGTCAGGATCTCGTTCTTTCGGCATAGATCGACAACATTGCGCCGCGTTTCATAATTGTATGGGTGGAGTTCGATCTGGTTTACCGCCGGCGGTACATCGGCGTGCTCGAGCAATTCCTCAAGGTGGTGGACCATATAATTACTGACTCCGCTCGCCCTGGCCAGCCCCTCGGACAGGAGTTCTTCCATCGCCTTCCAGGTATCGAGCCTCTTGCCCTCCACGGGCCAGTGGACCAGATAGAGATCGACATAGTCCAGCCCCAGCGCCTCTAGGCTCCCGTGGGCGGCCGCCAAGGTCTCTTTGTGCCCGTGATCGGTATTCCATAGCTTTGTCGTCACGAAGATGTCTGAGCGCGGGCAGGCGGCCTCGCGAACGGCATCGCCTACGGCCCGCTCGTTCCCGTAGATCCTGGCTGTATCGATATGCCGATAGCCGACGCTCAAAGCATGGGAGCAGATATTCTTTGTGGTCTCGGCCACCGGGGCCCGGAAGACCCCGAGCCCAAGCAGGGGCATCTGTGCCCCGTTATTCAAGACAGCCTTGCTGTCGATGCTCATTGTCATCCGTCCATTCTACGCTAACTGAATAGGGTGTTCCCTTAATTACCTGGTATCATTCTTACAGTGCGCAACCTGGGTGGCATATTCGTCTTGCTTTTATTAGTGATCGCTATCGTCGGCGGGTTCTCCAGCGTCTACTTTTTCACTCGGTTGGAGACCGATCGAAGCGACCTGGTCGAAGCGCAAGCCGAGATAGGGAAGCTGCGCGATCTCGTCAACGAATTGCAGGAGTCGCCCGTTGGCGGTAGACGAGCGCCGAGCGAAGATTCTTCCCGCTCTGCCGCCCGTACCGTTGCCACCTTCGGTCAGTTAACCAAAGACGGGGCGAAGATGTCGCCGAGCGGCACCATGATCCTGGCTGCGCCGATCGATGATATCGGGGTCGGCAGTCCCATCGCGATCGCCGGGCGGGCGATCGCCTTCGAGGCGACGAGCCACGTACGCGTTCGCGATGGCCGGGGGGAGACGTTGGTTGAAGCCGCCGCCATGACGGACGCGCCGGATGTCGGGCGTTTCGGGGATTTCACCGTCGAATTGGAGTTTGACGAACCATCTACCAGCAGCGGGACGGTTGAGGTCTTCGAATATTCAGCCCGCGACGGTTCGGAGATCAATAAGGTGAGCGTCTCGGTCGGTTTCTAGCCGCTGATGACTTTGGCGGCCGTCGCGCAACACGACTTGACCGTGCCGTTGTCCATCGCCAGCCCATAGCCCTCGTAAAGCAACGGGACGAGCGACACGATCATGGTGAACAAGAAGACCTTGGCTGCCGGACCTTGCTGAAACCACCAGGTCTGTCTTTGTATTGCACTATTGTCGGCTGTGACCTGTTTCATCTTCGCGTATCATTCTAGCACCTGAGGTCAGCTCACGCTGGCAAGTTCGAAGATCTCTTCCGACTCCAAGTCGGCGTCTAGTTCGACTGCATACTCATTGACTAGCTCCTTCAGCCGGCCTCCGAGCTCACTTAGTTTCTGGGCTGCCTGCTCTGTTTGCTTAGTCGTGGCCAAGTTCTGGGTCGTCGATTGATTGACGTTGTTCATGGCAATAGCTATTTGGTCCATACCGGCAGCTTGTTGTCTGGCTGAGGCGACGATCTGCTGGGCCGACTCCGTCGATCCGTTGATGACGCTCACCATCGATCGGATCGTGTCGCCTGCCGACTTGGCCAACTCCATGCCCGAGTCTACGCCTCTCGTGCCTTCTTCGGTCACGATGACCACGGTATTGGTGGCCTTTTGAATGTCGTCAAGAATCGTTTTGACCTGGGCCGTGGCCTGCTGTGATTGTTCGGCCAAGTTGCGCACTTCGGCTGCGACGACCGCGAAGCCTTTACCTTGCTCGCCGGCACGGGACGCCTCGATCGAAGCATTTAGAGCCAAGAGGTTCGATTGCTCGGCTATATCATTGACGGTCGAGATGATATTGCTGATCTGCTGGGTCTGTTCACTGAGCTCCAGGATGTTTGTCGATATCTGGTTGACCTTGTCCTTGATCTTGTTCATGCCTTCGATGGTCTGGTCGACGGAGGTCATACCGTCTTCAGAGAGATCGACGGTCTTCTGGGCCGAAGCGGCCACCGATTGCGCCCGCTCCGT
>JAUWIO010000151.1 GCA_030605305.1 Actinomycetes bacterium | reverse complement strand
GATTGCTTGAATGCTATAAGTGGGAGCGCCCGCCTCCATGGCCGCATCGCTGATGATGTGGCTCAGGGCCAGGTTTGAGTGCAGCGCCAGCGACCCACCGCGCAGGATTATCGCGTTTCCGGATTTCAGCGCTAAAGCCGTGGCATCGACAGTCACATTAGGACGGGCTTCATAAATAACCCCGATGACTCCTAGAGGTACGCGCACCTGGCGCACCTCTAGACCGTTCGGGAGGCGCTGTCCTGAAGTTACTTCACCGACCGGATCGGGCAATGAGATGACTTCACGTACCGCGCCGGCCATGGCTTGGATCCGGGCTTCGTCCAGCATCAACCTGTCCAGCAAAGACTCGCCTATGTCTTTCGCCCTGGCTGCCTCCATATCGCGATCATTGGCGGCCAGGATCTTCTCGACGTTACCTTCCAAGGCCTCAGCCATGCTGGCCAATGCGGCATCCTTGACCGCCGTCGACAGTACCCCGACCGTTCGCGACGCTTCCTTGGCGCGTTTTGCTATCTCTGCGATCTCAGACATGGAACCTCCCAGTACCCCGATTATTAAACCCTTAAAAGACCACCATAAAGTCACGGTGGATGACTTCCTCGGAAAAGTCCTCGCCGAGAGCATCCGCTATCTGCCGACTTCTCTTTCCCTTGATACCCGTCAGTTCAGCGGCAGCGTAATTTGACGAACCGCGGGCCACGACCGTCCCGTCGGGTCCGGCCACCTCGATGGTGTCGCCGATGCCGAAGGCCCCGGCATGCCCAGTGATGCCGGCTGGCAACAGACTCTTGCCGTCGTGGACGATCGCCCGGACCGCGCCGTCATCGACGATAACGCGCCCCTTGACCGCCCGTCCAAACCCTATCCAGAGTCTGCGTCCCGGCACCCTTTTCTTCTTCGGGACGAAATAGGTGCCTATTTCGCGGCCGTTCATGATCTTTTGTAAGACTTGGGGGTCTCGCCCATCGGCAATATACATGCCCACCCGCGCGGCTCCGGCTATCTTGGCGGCGTGGATCTTGGTGACCATGCCGCCAGAGCCGAAATCCGTGCCGATACCCGAGGCCATCCGTTCTATCTCCGGGGTGACCTCATCGACCCGGGTCAAATGGCGGGCCTCGCCCTGCCGGGGGTCCCCTGTGTAAAGACCGTCGGTATCGCTCAAGAGTATCAGGAGGTCGGCTTCGACCAGCACGGCCACGAGTGCCGCGATCGTATCGTTGTCGCCAAACTTGATCTCCTCGACGGTCGTCGTGTCATTTTCGTTAACGACCGGCACGGCGCCCATCGACAAGAGCTCGCCAATGGCGCGCTTGGCATTCAAATAGAGTTCCCGATGAGCCATGTCGAACTGGGTGAGCAGGACTTGCGCGGTATGGATATCATGACCGCGAAAAAGGGCTGTATATTCATGCACCAAAAGGCCTTGACCAACGGCTGCCGCCGCCTGCACCTTGGCGATTTCTTTCGGACGTTCGCGCAGCCCCAACCGCTCTAGACCGGCGGCGATCGCGCCCAAAAAAACCAAGACGCATTCTGTTCCTTGAGCCCACGTGGCGGCTATCTGCTCGACAAGTACCTTGATGTTTTCATGATCGAGCCTACCCGTCGCGTCAGTAACAGTGCTTGAACCGACCTTGACGACGATCCTCTTTGCTCTCTTATTCATGGACACAGCTTATATGAAACGGTGCGCGCCGTCAGTCGGTATATTCGAAAGCCATATCGCCGATGGCCACATCGTCGCCCGGCTGAGCGCCGGCCTTCTTGAGCGCGTCCTCGACTCCCATCTTCGCCAACCGCCGACGCAGATAGTCGACCGCCTCCCCGTTCTCGAAGTCAGTCATGCTGATCGCCCGTTCGACCTTTTTCCCTTTGACTCCCCAAGAATGCCGCGAGAACCGCTCGACCTCCAAGTGGTCTTCCCCTTCGAGACGATAGACGCGCGCCGGTCTGTCTTGGCGCTCAGGCTCCTCGCTGCGCGTCGCTTCCACCAATTCACCTGCAGCATAGAGAAGTTCCTTGATCCCCTCTCCCGTCACCGCTGAGACGGCAAAGAAAGCCACGTCGCGCTCGGAACAGTATGAGTTTAATCTTTTAGCGCGTTCGAGGCTGCCGGGCAGATCTATCTTCGTCCCGACGACGATCTCCGGTCTATCGGAAAGCTCTGCGCCGTAACCTTGAAGCTCCCTCCGTATCTTTTCGTAATCCTCGATCGGATCTTCGCGTTCGACTCCAGAGAGATCGACAAGGTGGAGAAGGACTGCTGTCCTCTCGAGGTGGCGCAAGAACCGGTCACCGAGACCCTTGCCTTCGTGGGCGCCCTCTATCAGTCCCGGAATATCCGCCAAGACGAAGGTCTGATCGTCATCGACCTGCACTACGCCGAGGTTGGGCGCGAGCGTGGTAAATGGATAGGAGGCGATCTTCGGTCGGGCCGCGGAGACGCGGCTGATCAAAGTCGATTTGCCGGCGTTTGGATAACCGACCAGGCCGACATCGGCCAAAAGTTTCAATTCAAAGCGGACGTTCAGCTCTTTCGCCTGCTCACCCTTTTCGGCGAACATCGGAGCTTTGCGGGTCGGGGTGGCGAAGGCGGCATTGCCGCGTCCACCGACGCCCCCGGCGGCAACAATCAACCGCTCGCCATCGCCAAGCAGATCGCCAAGTTGATGGCCGTCTTCATCGGTGACAACGGTGCCTATCGGCACCCTGAGTACGAGTTCCGCGCCTTTCTTGCCATGGCGGTTGCTTCCTTCACCATGGCGGCCGCGCTCGGCTTTATGGTGACGCCGGAACTGGAAGTCCAAAAGAGTCTTGAGGCCGCCGTCCGCTTCAAGGACTACATCGCCGCCCTTGCCGCCGCTGCCGCCGTCGGGCCCGCCGCGCGGGACGTATTTCTCACGATGGAGACTGACACACCCGTTGCCGCCGTCCCCGCCCTTGACGGTTACCTTCGCTTCATCGACAAACATGGGTCATCTCACCTATTCGGAGTGCTCTGTGGATCGCCGCTGTTCGAAATCGGCAATGAGAGGTTCGTGCCTATTCGCTAAGAACGCTGACGCGGCGCGTGCCGCCGCCTTTGCCCGTGAAGCTGACATAGCCCTCGCGCTTCGCGAACAAAGTATAGTCTCTGCCTTGTCCGACGCCGTCGCCTGGCCGGATGCGCGAACCGCGCTGTCTGATTATGATGCTACCGGCGGTGACAAACTCGCCCCCAAATGCTTTGACGCCAAGTCTTTTTGATTCACTGTCCCGGCCATTCCTGGTACTGCCTAGTCCTTTTTTGTGAGCCATGTCCTCGCCTCCTAGTCGTCTTTATTCGTATCCGCTTTTTTCTCAGCGGCGGGTTTCTTTTCCGTTTTCGGTTTGGTCTCGGCTTTTGCCTTGGTCGGCGCTGCTTTCGTCGCCACTGCCTTCTTCTCCGACGCCTTTTTCTCAGGTGCCTTCTTCTCAGGTGCCTTCTTCGCGGGCTCCGCTACTGTCTCGGCTACGGCTTTGACCGCCTC
>JAUWIO010000282.1 GCA_030605305.1 Actinomycetes bacterium | reverse complement strand
TATACAAAGCGATGGCCGCCTACTGTCGCCCGCTCGATCTTGACGGCTTTGCGAACTGGCTTGAGATCCAGGCCTTGGAAGAGATGACCCATGGGGAGCGCTTCTACCTGTATATCAACGATTCCGGCGGCCGGGTGCACCTCGGCGCTATCGCTGAACCAAAAGCTGACTACTCTTCACCACTCGAGGCTTTTGAGACTGCTCTTCACCATGAGCAGATAGTGACCGGACGTATTAATAAGCTGGTCGATACGGCCTTAGCCCAGAGCGACCACGCCAGCCGTATCTTTCTCGATTGGTTCGTTACTGAACAGATAGAGGAAGAGGCCAACGTCGGCAGCGTCGTCGCCAAGCTTCACCTTATCGGGGACGATATGCCGGCCCTGCTCCTGCTCGATCAAGACCTGGCGACCCGGGTCTTCAATCCGCCGGCGCCCGGCACGTTGAGCGTCACTGGCGGGTAAGCGGGCTTTGCCCCGGATCTTACTCGCCGATGACCATCAGTTCGTCCGCGACGGTCTGATCAGGATCTTGCGTTCAGTCGGCTATGACGACGTTATCGCCGCCGAGGATGGCCGTCGGGCTGTCGAACTTTTTACCGAAGAGAGGCCCGATGTAGTCTTTCTCGATATCCAGATGCCGGAATTAGACGGTCTAGGCGCGTGCCGTGAGATCCGGGCGGTCGATCCGGATGTGAGGATAATCATCATGACCATGCACGAGGCTGACGATGTTAAGCAGGTCGCTCTGGAATCGGGGGCAAACGACTACTTGCTCAAGAGCGACGCGCCGGCCAGGATCAAAGATATGGTCGGCGGCTGACCTTTTTACGGGCCGGCGGTGTAATCCAGACCGACGACTCCGCTTTCGTACCGCGTCATCCCGGCCGGGTTCAGCCGCGCCGTTTCTTTTAGTCCGGAAAAGAGGGGAACGCCGCCGCCCAGAAGGACCGGCATCACAAAGAGCCGGACCTTGTCGAGCAGTCCTTGAGCCAGCATGTCTCCAGCCAAGGCTCCACCCCCGACCAACCAGATGTCCGCGGCTGATCCGCGCTTGATCTCATCGATCAGCGTTGAGATCGGACCCTCGGAGAACTTGATTTCGGCCCCTTCTGCGGCCGGCAGCTCGCGTTTGGTCGCGACATAGGTAGATTTTCCCGGGTACGGCCACTCTCCGAATTCCAGTATCTTTTCGTAGGTCAGCGAACCCATGACCAAAGTATCGACAGAGTCTAAGAATTCCTGGTAACCGTAGTCCTCGTCGGGCCCCGAGTACTCATCGAGCCACGACACGTCGCCGTTGGGCCCGGCAATGAAACCGTCGCGCGCAGCGGCTACATTGTAGATTATCTGGCCCCCACGCGCCTCTCCTAAAGGGACTGAAGGTAGAACCACATGGCGGTTAACTCGTCATCGGTCAGCCCGGCGGTGTATTTCCAAGGCATGACGGACTCCAGGTTGCCGCCGTCCGGCTCCCGGCCTTTTCGCAAGGCGGTGAAAAAGTCTTCGATGTCCCAAGACTCGAGATCGCCGCCCGGGCCGAGATCGGCGCTCAGAACTGTTCCCGCCGGGGCTAATGGGATCGGGCCGCCGCGTAAATAACGGCCATGACAACGCCGACAGTCGCCGACGTTGATGAGATACCGCCCATACCCTCTATTGACGCCGATCTCCGGCGGTGCGGGGCGCGGCAGGGAATGATCGATGATCTCTGCCGGGATCAAGGGGAG
>JAUWIO010000057.1 GCA_030605305.1 Actinomycetes bacterium | reverse complement strand
GGTGAGCGCCGGACGATCCCGATAAAGGTCGTTGCGCCCCGCGGCGCCGACGCGGTTGACTTAAAGAAAGAAGAGTCGTGGCGCGGGCAATTGAAGGTGGCGCTCGTGGCCGAACTGCCGTTGGCGCCGAAGATCGAACGCCTCGGCGTCGACCCTGTCATCAAGACGAGCGGCCCGGAGAAAGAGATACTTTTCTCCCGGACGACTGGTCTGGCGCTGTACGTATTCGTCCTGGTCGGGCTGGCCGCGCTCACCACTCTTCTGCTCTTCGGGCGCTATGCGGTCAACCCGGCGGGCCAGCTGGCGTACCGGGGATTATTCGCGCCGCCTCTTTTTGGAAGACTTGCGTTTTCCGCAGCTCCTAAGGGGGAGAAACTACCCCGACCGGTAAATCTGGAGGGTCTGGGACGACGGGCGAGCTTGGGCGCGAATGGCAGCGTAGCTCTGCGCGGCGCGGGCATCGAGCCTGTCCACGCGGAGCTTTTTACAGCCTGGGACGACGGGGAAGCCAAAGTTTTCATCCGCCCGCGGGAAGGGACAGTCAGGGTGGCGCGCTCAACAGCGTCGACACCGGTGATCGTGACTGAAGAGATGGAGCTTCATTCCGGCTCCATAGTCCAGATCGGGGAATATAGATTGCAGTGGAGCTAGCGCCACGGCGCGGCTGAGGATATAGGGGATACAGATGTGTTCGATACTGAACGAGGAGTTTTTTGAAGGGCTGACCGGTGAAGTTCGCAGCCGCGAAGCTGTCCAGGCCGAAAGGTTCGAGAGGCGCGCGCCGCAGCCGACCTTGATTTTGGGCCTTGGCGGCACCGGGGCCGAGACGGCCGCGCGCTTAAAGCAGCATCTCCAAGTCGAATACGGTCAGGTCCAGGAGCACGCGGACATGATCAAGTTCCTCCTCTTTGACACCATCGGGCTCCTGAAGCAGCAGAATCCCGACATCGTCCGCACCTTCTCGGAGTCGGAAGAGGAGTACGTCAATCTGGCCCAGGACTTCAACGGTTACAGCTTTCTTCAGGAGAACTACGCCAAGGACCGGAACTTGCGCGACTGGTGGGACAATCGCTACCACGTCTCGCCCCAATATCAAGAGTGGGGGGCCAAGCGCGTGCGCCAGCTGGGGCGGCTCTTTCTGCATCAGATGCACTACCAGGTGGAATCGATCATCCACCAGAAAGTCGTCGATACGTGCACGCTCTACGAAGACCTGGTGCGCGACCAGAACCTGGCCGATGTAGGCGGTAATTTCCGCGTTTATATCATCTCGTCCGCCTGCGGGGGGACGGGGAGCGGGATCTTCCTCGATATCCTGTATAAAGTGTGGCGGGCCGTTTTGTCCCAGGGGCGGGTGCCGGAGATACGCTCGTTTATTTTTCTGCCCGGGGTCTATGAGGAAGAGGCGCGAAAGCGCTCTCTCGAACTAGTTTCGGCGCATCGGGCCAATGCCTACGCTTTTCTCAAGGAGCTAGACTACTTTCTCTCGCCGGGCAGCGACCTCAATAAATATATCCTGGACACCAAGACCAGAGATTCCAGCCAGCGTGTGATGATACCGGCTGGGAACCTGTCTAAGTACGTCTACATTATCGACCGCCAGCTCGGTAATATCGGCAATCTCGACCGCCCGGAGGATGCTTACGACCTGACGGCAGACGCCATGTATCAGATGATCGTCACGCCCGTAGGCCAGGAGGAGGAGGGTGTCGGCTTGACCAATATCGACGCTGTCGTCGAGCCCTCTCATCAACGGCAAGGAAAACGGACCGCTTCCAGCAGTCTTGGCCTCAGCCGGATACTTTTTCCGCGTCACACTATCCAGTCGCAGCTGGTCTACCGCTTCTTACGCGACATGATCTATATGGACCTGCCTGCCAGTGATTCCTGGATGGATGAGGCTGTCGAAAGCGATGAGCGCCAAGCCGGCCTCTTCGAACGCCTGGGGCCGACGAATATGGTCGCTATCGATGACTTGTGCCGCCCGGCTCTCGACTTCGTTGCCCAGATCCCGACTGGGGGAGAGCTGTCTCAGGCGTTGGGCAAGGGGCGGATCGATAAGCTGACAAAAGAGATCGACCTCAATGATAGCCGGATCACCGAGGGGCTCCTTTTGATCGACCGTAACTGCCGGGCTCATGAGGAGGAGGCGAAGAAGGAGGTTGTCGACGCGGTCGTCAATCTGGTCGACCACTGCGAGCTGGGCGTCGCCTATGCCCAAAAGACTGTCATGGGCGCAAAAAGAAGCGCCCGGGAGTTGTTGCGTCAAATGCGCGAGGAGAAGTCTGAATGGGGCGTTATCAAAGGGCGCCATCGGGCCGCGCTCAACAAGGAGCTGGTATCGCTGGAGCGTCTCACCGGTGACTCGCTCGTGCCGTTTCGCGGCCGTAACACCGGCAAGGCGGCGAGGCGCCTGGCATCGGCGCTTAGAGACCTGGCCGAGGCGTCTTTTCAAGAAAGGATAGCCGATCGCAAGCAACACCTGCTGACGGCGCTGGTCGGCCAAGAGCAGGTCGTTGAGGAATACCTGGAGGACGAAGAGATCCGCGTCGGTCGCAAAGTCCAGCGCAGCGTCATCGATCGGGAGCTGGATAAGATAGATTTGATCATCGGGCGCCTGAACCATCTGGCTGAACGCGCGGATGAACGTCGCCGGGATCGGGCGCTGGCCAAAGCCGATAGGGGGGCGACGATCACCACGCAGATCTTTCCGCATAAGGTGCTGGAGGCCTTAGAATCATCTGAGTTCCAGGCTGTCTATGATGAAAAGGTCCGCCCGGCGAACATGTCTAAACACGTCAAGGCGATCCTGGCTCGACTGAATGAGACTCAGGGTGTGCACGGGCAAGGCCTGTATGATCTGGCCACTAGCGATCAGGAGGTCAAGATCAATAAGGTCCTGATAGCGATGGTCTCGGAGCACGTCAGGCAGCTCTTCAAGGAAACTTTGAGCCGCACGGCCGTAGAAGCCGTCAACGAGAGTGTGGGGCAGCAGAAGTTTTCCGAACAAGTTATGGGCAACCTCTTCGAGCTGTCCCAACCATGTTGGAATTATGATAAAGAAAAGGCCCACGACGCGGGTACGGTCGATCTTCCGCGGACGTTTTCGCTCGGCTATAGCGACCCTGATGCGCTGCCCCTACCACAGGGACAGAACCGCCCCGGACTAGTGCGGACAGCCGATAACCATCAGGTCACTCTCTTGCAGGCACAACATGGCCTGCCACTCTTCGCTCTGCGGGTCATGCCGGCTTTGCGCGCCGACTATAAGCAATACATGCGCCGCGCCAAGCTCTCGGGCAGCCAGCCATTACATATTCGGCAAGATTGGAGCCGGGAGATCGAAGCCCTTCCTGATTTGCGGACGTCCTCGAGCCTGGACGACCAGGCCGTTTGTGAGTTTGCCCTCGGTCTCTTCACTGATTATCTGGTTTTCAAGAAAGATCCGGTCATCTTGAGTCTGATCGAGCAGGACAAGATAGACAGCCGCCCGGTGCGGGGATACGTCTTCGCCGGAGATGCCCAGGACTATTATGCGGTTCAGCTCGTCGAGTCCGATAAGGTCCTGCGTATGGGACCGATCGAGACACTTTCAGCCGCCGGTCGTGTCGAGGCGGCTGAAAACCTGGTGGGTTTTCCGGATGTTTCGGATCGGGCCGGCCGGCTCATCGGTGAACTCGAGAAACTGAAGCAGTATCACCTCATAACGGACATCGAGGAGTATCTCGACCGGATCATCGTCAGCGAGGTCAAACGTCTGGATGACGAGGAGGAGCGCGAGATGCTCAGGCGAGAGTATGATGCGCTCACGGCCTACGTCGGCCGGTTAAAGGACCAGCGCGACCGCGGATTCCCGTTGGCCGGGTAGGCCATGAACGTAATTATTCTCGGGTTGGGGTCGTTCGGCGTCGATTCATTGCGCCGCCTGGAGTCATCGAAACCAAGCGCCGCCGTGGTCATGGCGGCCCTGAGCACAGTCGATAGCGCGCCGGGGTTCTCCTTTCAGACGGTTGGGGGCCTGACTCTGGTCGAGTGTCCCGCCGGTCTGAGAGACACACAGACACCGGACTCCTTTATAGATTGGTGCGCCGGTAAGTTTATTGAGCTGCCGGATCGGTCCGGAACCGGGACGCCGCGCCCCGCGGTCGTGACGATCGCCGACAGAGAAGACCCCGGAGCCATGGAGTTAAGTGCGGGACTGGCGAGGCTCTTCAACAGTTCCACCGACCGGCTCCGGGTCGGACCGATCGAGGCGACCGGGATCTTTCGGTTGCCCCCGCAGACCGCCGCTTTCCCCGATGAGAGCATTTACCATCGGCATTTCTTTGTATCCGGGTCTAATCAAAGCGATACTGCCGCTGCCTTCGCGTCTCTGCTGGCTGAACCATCCTTCGGTGCGGCGCTTGGAGATATCATGGAGGTCCGCCGGGCCCGTTCGGCCGGAGTCGGACTGGCGGGGCTGGTCCATCCGATCGAGAGCTTGGTCGAGGAGGAATCGGACCGCTTCATTCATGAGCTGGTCAACGAAGGATTATTGGGCGGAGCCGGCGAACTTTTTTATCGGCAGGCAGACGAGTATCTGAAGCGGCGCGAGTTCTTTGCGGATGCTCTTAGAGAGGTGGTCGTCGCCGATGACGAGGGGACGGCGGTCGACGCGTTGATCGTAGAGACTCGCCAATTTGCCGGTGTACCGCTCTCTTCCTGGGTGAAGAAGATCGACGGCCACGTAGATTATATTGGGCGGGAGCGATTACCGCGGATCATCGGTCGACTGCAACGTAACCTCGACCGGCTCGGGGAGAGCGAGGCTGCGGCGCTCGGCTCTGAGCTCGACGACCTCATGGCGGAATCGGGTGCTCTGGACAAAACAGGGAGATTCCTCGACCGCCTCGGGGAGCGGACGGCGGCGCTCAAAGATGAAGTGGAGAGCCGCGCCGCTACCAAGCCGGTCGAGCTCAAGGACCCGGAGGTCTTTCGCACGGATCTTATTAGGCGGATCAAAGGTCACCCGGAAGCGGTGGCGCTCGCCGCCCGCAGTTGGCTACTGATATCTTTGACATACTTTTTCGGCGTGGAATTCGTGCGGGTCCTGGGAGCTTTCCCCGAAGGCTATATCAACCCGGCCTATCTGCCACCCTCCCCCGTTTTCGGGGCCGCGGCAGCCATCCTCACCGGCCTTTTCATCTTCCTGTTTCTTCGGCGGGCCCAGGCTTCGTTACGTGACTCCCGTTCCCTATATATAGAATCATTGGTCGCTCAATATCGAGCCGCAGTGGACCGGGCCGGGTGGCGCCTGCTGGCGGAGTGGCTATCGGGGGCGGACGTCGACGAGGGTGAAGCCGAGCCCGTTCATAGTTGGTCGGCGGCGCTCTTAGCGGAGCAGGAGGCCCTGACTGGGCTCCGTAAGCTATATCTGCACGCCCTGAGTGGGGTACCTCCGGCTGCTCAAGATACTTCTATTAGTCAGACCCCCCGCCCGTTCTTTTCACTGGTGGAGCCGGCGGTCCACCCCCGATACAAACGCGGTCGCTACGATAAAGAGGATGAGTCGGTCCGTTATGCGGCGGGCCATCATCGAGAATGGCGTTCACTCGGAGGAGAAGAATTGGCGGCCGGTCTCGATGACTTCGCGCGCGCCGGACTGACATTCGTCGACGAACAGACCCTCGACCGGTCACTGCTGGAGGCAGCTAGTGACCGCGAATCCATAGCGGCGCTTTTTGATCAGCTCCGGTCTGATTCGCGTCCGCCTCATCCGACTTCATCGGCCCGTTCCGAGGCCGTGATCCTGGCCGCCTTGCCGGGCGGCCGCTCTTCGCCGCTCGCGGCCGATCCTACTCTTCTCAGGGAAGCGGGAGTCGTCGATGTTTCGCGTCCGCATCAGCTCATCTACGTTCAGCTGGCCTTCGCCCCTCTCGTCCAGGAGGACGCGGCGTGATATTTCTGGTCAGCATCGTTTTCGTCGGACTCTTTTACATTCTTCCTTTACGCCTGTGGTTGCTCCGAGCCGAGCCCGTCTTTCCGGCACTGGGGTCCGAGGGTTCATGGATACTAGTCGCTATCTTGACCTATTCTTTGATGGCCCTGGCGGCGCTATCGCTCAAGCGTTTCGAGACCATTGTCTGGCC
>JAUWIO010000193.1 GCA_030605305.1 Actinomycetes bacterium | reverse complement strand
TTTCATAAACAGGTGGCGCCACGACAAAGCGGTAAGCGATATGCTTGTGGGGGCTTTCCGCTATCTTGATCTGGAACAAGACGAGCAGTGGTTCGAAGATTACCTTGGGAACCGTGACAGTCAGGTTAGATGCGCCATATCCGTCGATGAACTGCAAGAACCTGTGGGTGTTGTTTACTTATTGAAGATCGATCAAGTAAACAGCAGCGCCGAATTTGCCATCATGATCGGTAACACAGACTTCCAAGGCAGGGGCATAGGCACTCTCGCGACTCAACGAATGCTGGAACACGCGTTTCTCAATTTAAACCTCAAGCGAGTATCCCTGACGGTCCTGGCAGACAACTATGCCGCCTTAAAGCTCTATCGTAAGGCTGGATTTGTAGAAGAAGGGACCTTGCGAGAGGCTGCTTATAAGAACGGGCATTATAAGAACATGCTCATGATGAGCATCTTGAGAGAAGAATTCAAAGCACCCGCTTCTTTATGAGCATCGCTAACACCGTGGTTATTGCTGTCTTGACTCGTTCTTAAGTTCCGGCTTTTCGATGTGGAGCGAGGTGGTCAACCCGGCCGAGCTCAACCCGGCCGAACCAAGCTCCGCGACACCGGGCACCAAGCGCTCTGCCCAAGTAAGACAGATATCGAGCCGATCTCGCTTGAGGGCGTTCTCCATCTCTTCAATGATCCGCCGAGAGTCATCCGGCCCAAGGACGGCGGTCCCGGCCAATTTGAATATCTTCGAATGCGGCGACTCCAGCAACCGCTCGCCAGCGCCCATCAGCTCCTCGTCCAGCTTTTCGCCGGGACGTTTTCCGATAAACTTGATCTTGATCTTGTCCTCACTGAAACCCGACAGATTTATCAATTTCTTCGCCAAATCAACAATTGCGATAGGCTCGCCCATATCAAGCAGAAAGACGTCTGAATTCTCACCAAACACGGTCGCCTGCAAAACGAGCTGTACAGACTCGGTAATAGTCATTAAATAGCGTCTCATTTCCGGATGGGTAACGGTGACGGGACCGCCCGCAGCTATCTGGCGCTGAAAGGTGGGCACGACACTGCCGCTGCTGGCCAGCACATTGCCGAACCTGACGATAATGAAATCTGTTTTCTCTCCAGTAAAAGTCAAAACTGCCTGTTCCGCGAGAGCTTTTGAGAGGCCCATGAAGTTTTCAGGACTGACTGCCTTGTCGGTCGATATCAAGACAAACTTTGCTACTCCGTTCTGAGCAGCAGCCTTGGCTAATTCAACCGTCCCGATAAAATTGTTAGTCAAAGCCGCTTTGGGATTCATTTCAATTAGCGGCACGTGCTTGTAGGCGGCGGCATGAAAGACAAATTGCGGACCGTAAGCTTGGAATATCTCGTTCATCTTCGCTGTGTCCTTTACATTTGCCACAACTGCTATAACGGGCCCCAAGCCGCTTTCGAGCAACTCCTGCTCGATGTGATAGAGGCTGTTCTCAGCTATGTCGACGATGATCAACAGTGATGGCTCGAAGTGCCCGACCTGGCGGCAAAGTGCGGACCCAATGGATCCGCCGGCGCCGGTGACCATGACGGCCGCCCCGCGAATCCGGGTCCGGATGTCTTCGATATCGACTTTTACCGGGTCTCGGCCGAGCACATCCTCGATGCGCACTTCACGAATTGAGCTGAGACTGACGCGGCCGTCTATCAACTCGTACACGCCCGGCAGCGTTCGACAAGGTACGTGCGCCTGCTTGCAGGTTCTCACAATTCCGGCCTTGACGCGCCGATCCGTTGAGGGCATGGCGATGATCACCTCGGCGGTATCGTAGGCCTCGATCAGGTCCGGCAGGTCGGAGATGGCTCCTTGCACTTTGATCCCATGGACCCACATGCCGAGCTTTCGACGATCGTCGTCAACAAAACCGACGGGCAGGTAGCCAAGATCGGGACTTCTTTGCATCTCCCGAGCCAGCATCTCGCCTGCATCTCCGGCACCCGCTATCAGTACTCGCTTTGCTTCGACCGAAGCAACAGTCTGCCGATTGAATTCCCTAAGAGCCCGACCGGTAAGGCGGACCCCGCCGACCAAAAAGAGGGTCACTAACCCATCGACAACCAAGACCGATCTGGGGATCGGCAGGGTCCCCATTCCATAGGAGAACGCCAGTACCGCCAGCGAGCTGGTGATGCCGGCCTGGATAAGGATGCGCAGCTCATGGATGCTCGCGTAGCGCCAGAAACGGCGATAGAGTCCGAAAAAATAAAAGATAGCCAGTTTCAATACGATGAACGGGACGATGTAGTTCTGAAGGAAGTCCAGATATACGTGCTTTATCGGCCAACCGAGGCGAAGGGAAAAAGCGAAAAAGATGGCGAACGCAAGTGCTCCGAGATCGAAGAGGACAAGAGACCACTGCGGTCTCGCTCCCAATAATCGACGCATCTTTAGCCCCCCGGAATAGAGGCCTTGGCCTCTTCAGATATTTCACGGCCGTGTCGATGGATTCGATCGACAGCGGCGCAGACCTTATCGATCTGGTCGTTCTCCATGTGCGAGAATACCGGAAAACACAGTATGTTCGCCGAAATCCTGTTTGTTTCCATAAGATCGGACCCCAAAGAGACACACCCGGTGTAGGCTTGTTGACGATGGGCGGGTGGATCAAAGTATGTGCGGGTAGGTATTCCCTCGGCCGCCAGGGCGGCGCGAACTTCATCCCGTGAGAGCCCGAAGATATCACTGTCGACCAAGGCGGCAACATCCTTATATGTGGATTGATTACCGGGCTCGACTTTTTGCCACGCCAATCCTGGTAAATACTGTAGATTCTCTTGAAACCTGCGGGCGATCCGCCGACGAGCGCGGACGTGTTCACCGAGCCGGCTCAGCGACGCCAAGGCCACCA
>JAUWIO010000135.1 GCA_030605305.1 Actinomycetes bacterium | reverse complement strand
GTCAGTGCCGCCCATTCCGATGAAGAAGTGGAAACGATGCTGGTCGTTATAGGCCGGATCGCCACTGAACGGGGGGTGATATAGTGTCGGCACAGCAACCCCGCCCCGGTACTGCTATCGCGGTCATCGGCACCGATACGGGGGTCGGAAAGACGGTCGTCAGCGCCTTGCTTGTGGCGGCCTGCCGCCAGGCGGGATTGTCGACCATCGCCCTGAAACCGGGGGTCTCGGGCGCTAATCATAACGATGGAGCAGAGGTCTATGCGGACAACGAATACCTGGCCAAGGCGGCCGATGCGGATGTCGATGCGGTCGGCGTCTATCGGCTGCGAGAAGCGCTCTCGCCCCATCTCGCCGCCGAGCGTCAAGGTATAGCTATCGATATCGGCAAAATAATCGAGCGCGTGGAGGAAGCGCGCCGCTCTCACCAAGCTGTTATTGTCGAGGGTGTCGGCGGCGCCCTGGTGCCGCTGTCTTTGAAGACGACCTTCGCCGACCTGATTCCGCGCCTACGGATGAGTGTGGTCATCGTCGCTCGGGCGGGTCTAGGCACACTCAACCACACGCTTTTGACCATCGAGGCCTGCCGGGCCCGCGGGATCGAGATCGCCGGTATCGTCATCAACCGCTACCCGGCGGCGCCGACAGTCGCCCAAGAGACGAACCCGCGCGAGCTGACCCGACTAACCGGCCTGCCGATCATCGGCCTAATTCCCGAGCTGGATGTTTCTGTCGCAGCGCTGCGCCTTCCCGCCCCCGAAGAGGCCCGCCGTCTAGATATCGCCTCTCTCATAACGGACGACGATCAAACAGAGAACGACCACAGCACGACCCTGGCCGCGGACGCGGCCCATGTCTGGCACCCGTTTTGCGCCATGGATGAGTACCTAAGTGAAGAACCACACCCGCTGATGATCACCCGGGCGGAAGGTTGTTGGTTGGAAGACAGCGCCGGCCAGCGGTATCTGGACGGAGTATCATCGCTATGGGTCAATGTCCACGGTCACCGCCATCCGGTCCTGGACGCGGCCCTCAGAGAGCAGCTCGACAAAGTCGCCCACTCGACCCTATTGGGGCTGGCCAATGAGCCCGCGGCGCTGCTCGCGTCCGACCTGGCCGAGATCGCGCCGGCGGGCTTGGAAAAGGTGTTCTTCTCAGATAGCGGCTCGACAGCCGTGGAGGTGGCCCTTAAGATCGCCTTCCAGTATCACCGGCAGACCGGCAGACCCGAGAAAAAAGAGTTCATCAGTTTTACCAACGCGTATCACGGCGATACGCTCGGCGCCGTCAGCGTCGGCGGCCACGAACTCTTCCATTCGACATTCAAGCCCCTGCTCTTCCCGCCCCGCCTGGTACCGGCGGCCTACTGCTACCGGTGCCCGCTCGGGCGCGAATTGGACGATTGCGACCTGGCCTGCCTAGAGCCGCTGGCAAAGCTCTTGGCGGAGCGGGCCGATCGGACAGCGGCCGTCATCTTCGAGCCCAAAGTCCAAGGCGCCGCCGGGATCATCGTCCAGCCTCCCGGCTATATGACCCGAATATCAGCGCTCTGCCGCCGGCACGGTGTGCTCCTGATCGCCGATGAAGTCGCTACCGGCTTCGGCCGGACCGGGCCGCTCTTCGCCTGCGGTCTTGAAGAAATCGAGCCGGACATCATGACCGTCGCCAAGGGGGTCACCGGCGGCTACCTGCCGCTGGCGGCCACGCTATGCCAAGAACAGATATATGAGGCTTTTCGCGGGCGCTATGAAGAACTAAGAACGTTCTTCCACGGCCACACGTACACCGGTAACCCGCTGGCAGCGGCAGTCGCCCGGGCCAGCATCGGACTCTTGCGCGAAACCGATATCCTTGAAAGTGCGCAAAGCCGCGCCGGTGAACTGACCGCGCTGCTGGCTCCATTGGCCGCCGCAGATCATGTCGGAGACATCCGGCAACAGGGTCTGATGGTCGGCATCGAGCTGGTTGCCGACCGCAAGACCAAGGCACCGTTCCCAACCGCGGAGCGGATCGGCCGTGCGATCACCCTGAAGGCGCGCGAGCGCGGCGTGATAATCAGACCGCTCGGAGACACCCTGGTCTTGATGCCGCCGTTAGCCATATCATCAACGGAGCTCGCCACTCTGGTCGAGGCGACATCCTGGGCCATCGACGAGGTGATCGGGGGGAGATGCTGACCAAAACAGCCAAGATCGAGATCGACAAAGATGGCGACCTGACTATCCGTCCTGACTCCAATGAAACGGGCTTCCCTGAGGGACTGGTCGTCCACGGCTACGGCGGCAACAAGGAAGAGATGCTGGGCCTGGCCTACCATGTGGTTGTCCAGGCCGGGGTCTGCCTGCGCCTTTTCGACCTGCCGGGACACGCGCCCGATAAGAACGACTTATTGACCCGGGCGACCGCGGCGGTCGCTGTGCAAAAACGCCTGGAGGGGCCGAGACGGCCTTCATTCTTCATCGGCCACAGCTTGGGGGCCAGACTCGGCCTTGAGGCCGGCCTGGACACAGGTGTAGCTATTTCCCTGCCCGGACCGGCCTTATTCGAAGGAAGCCGTCGGGATCTACTAAGAACGCTTCGCACCCGGCGGGTCCGCGAGCCTGAACCGTTCTCCGGCCTGACAGATATCCTGAATGGTCCCCTGACTCCGTCCCGCGGGACTCTGCTCTTGTATGCCGCCGACGACATCAAGTCTGTATCGGACGCGGCTGGTGAATGGGGCGGGGCGATCGACAGGATTGAAAAGATCCCGGGCGCCGGCCATCTTGATATCATCAGTCACCCTCAGACCTGGCGGACGATCTGTGACTGGCTCGGATGAGTCAAGATAACTTAGACCAGGGCTACGCCGCCCGCCCCAGCGATTTCTATGAACAACACGCTGCTGTATACGATAGCGATATCAATCGGAAGTTCTACGAGCGCATCGCCTGGGCGTTAGCGGCCAAGGTGGGCGACTCTCAAGAACTCAAGACTCTCCTTGTGGTCGGTGCCGGCACCGGCTTCGCGACGGCGATCCTGCATAGGCGATACCCGCTAGCCAAGATCACGGCCCTGGAGCCTTCAGGGGCCATGGCTGCCCGCGGGCGTATTTTTGTCCCGCACGCACAGTGGATCGAGCGCCCGCTAAACGACTTTGAATGCCAACATGCACGGCTGGTCTTCGCTTCGATGTCCTATCACTGGCTCACCGCGGCGGAACGCTCAAAGCTGATGGAGGCGGCTGCCGATGGCGTCCTGGCGCTGGCCGTGGCCGTCACTGACCGACCGGAGGGCTCAGATGAGGCAGAGATGCCCGCGAAAGCCACCGACGGCAATCGGGCGCTTAGACGTCTGGCCTACCGCTTGCGTCCCTCAGGCTCCTGGTCGCGGGCCGACCGGCGGGCCCGGGCCGTCACCGACAAACTGGAGGATAGTTTTCGCGAAGTCACTCGAGAATATGTCACTTTTGATGAAATGTTCGATTCAGGGCAAGAGCTGATAGATACATTGAACAATCGCGGCAGTCTTTTGGCCCTCTTTTCGTCAAGAAGAGCACAAGCCCGCCGCGAACTGGCCCGCACCATCGATCCCGAAGGGCCGGCAGCCTTCAGGTGGCGGGTGGCCTTGATCGTCGGCCGCTCCTAACAGCGGCGAACAAATAATCCAGCCGTTCGGGAGTGCTCGAGCCCGGCGGCACACCAACCGTGGCTCTCCCAAGCGCATCCCCGGCAGATCGCGCTCAGGGCCTGCGGGGCGATCCGGGTCCGGACCGTCTCAACGAGGGTGACGAAACTATAGACGCCCCCGCCATCAAGACCGAGCCAGTCGAGGACCCGCGCGTCTATTGCCACCGGATCAGCCAAGCCCGGGTCG
>JAUWIO010000091.1 GCA_030605305.1 Actinomycetes bacterium | reverse complement strand
GGCATATCGGTGCTCGCCGCCCAGAAGGTGCCCGACATTATCGACTTGATTGCCGGGGCCATCACTGGTTTCTCGCAGACGGCATACATTATTATTATTACCGGCGGCTTAGGCTCGACCCATGACGATGTGACCCGAGAGGCGTTGGCAAAAGCTTTAAGTGTGCCGCTTGTTCCATTTGAGGCTGCCCTAAGGGCCATTACCAAGCGCACGCCGCCTGGGGCTGATCCGGCGGCGTTTATCCGTCAAGCGAACCTGCCCCGGGGCGCAAGGGCCATCATGCCGGAGACCGGTATTGCTCCCGGAATAATAGCTGAGTCAAAAGGGACTCTTATCTTTTCTTTACCGGGAGTACCGCGAGAGATGGAATTGATGCTGGAGGCGGTAGATATTGAGCTGCTGGCTCTGGGAGTGAAACAGCTTCGACCAGTGGTCGAAAGAGCTAGGTTGACCGGGATAGGCGAGCCGCAAGCCGCCCGCCTGATCGAGCCGGTGCTGAGCGATCATCCGGACATCACGGTAAATATCCTGGCCAAGCCGGAGGAGATTTTGCTGACGCTGATGACGCCCGGAGGCGAGTCGGCGGACGCGAAGATGAAGCGGGCTTTTTCGCAGGTATTAGAAAAACTGGGAGAGAGCGTCTTTTCGATCGAGGGCGAGAGCCTGCCGGAGGTCGTAGGAGAACTGCTGCGGCAGAGAGGCTTGACCCTGGCGACCGCCGAATCGATAACAGCCGGGCAGATCAGTTCGCTGATCGCGACTGTACCAGGCTCTTCGGATTACTTAAAGGGTGGCGTTGTCGCGTACGCCAACGATATCAAGACGGCTTTGCTTGGCGTCGAAGAGGTTGTTATGGAAGAAGTCGGCGCCGTGAGCGCGGAGGTCGCGGCGGCGATGGCCGAAGGCGCCCGCCGGGCGTTCGGCGCCGATATCGGTCTGTCCGTCACCGGCATAGCGGGCCCGGGCGGAGCTACCTCTGAGAAGCCGGTCGGCCTGGTTCACACCGGATTGGCAACACCACTCGGCACCGAGACATTTCAAAAAATCCCGCGGGGCGGCCGGGCCGGGGTGCAACTTAAAACCGCGGTTGCGGCCCTGGACCACCTCCGAAGATACCTTCTCGATGAAGACAGGAGACAAGACGGCTAAGAAACGCCTTTTTATAGGGATAGGGTTGGGGGCCGCGGCCGGCGCACCCATACAGCAGGCAATCAACATACTGAACTGCTCGGGACTAAAATGCCGGTGGGTGACACTGGAAAACCTCCATCTAACATTAAAGTTTCTGGGGTCGTGCCCCGAGTCCGCAGTGACCGTCATCGAATCCGCCATGGAGAGCGCGGCCAACAGGGTAGGGCCGCTGGCGACGCGAACAGAAACATTCGGTGCTTTTCCGCACACGCGGAGCGCTCGGGTATTGTGGCTCGGGCTGAAAGAGTCGTCTCAACTGAACGCACTGTACACGGCAGTCCACCATAAACTAAGAGAGAGCGGCTTTGAGCGAGAAGATCGGCAATTCCGGGCCCACATAACCTTTGGCCGCTTGAAGCGGCCGGCGCCGGTCGATCTCTCCGGCCTGGAGGTCGTGCGTTTGGGAGCGGGGCTCATCTTTGATAAAATCACTCTCTTCGAGAGCCACCTGACACCGTCCGGGCCAAAATACGAAGAGCTGCACCACGTGGTCCTTGGCCGCAAAGATCCTTGACAAGCGAACAACTGTTCGCTATGTTTGAGTCGTTAAAATGCAATTATCCGGAAACATCGTCATTTCGTCGAGCTAATTGGAGGGGTAGTGGAGAGAGACAAAGTTCTTGACATGACTAAGGAACAGATAGAGCGCAAGTATGGTAAGGGCGCCCTGATGCGCCTGGGCGATAAACCCAGCCATGTCAGTCATCCCGCGGTTCCTACCGGGGCTATTTCGTTGGACATCGCTCTTGGCATCGGCGGCATCCCCCGGGGGCGGGTGGTCGAGATCTTCGGTCCTGAAGCATCCGGGAAGACGACATTGGCACTTCAGATCACTGCCGAGGCGCAAAAAGACGGCGGGATCGCCGCGTTCATCGATGCGGAGCATGCTCTAGACCCAATTTACTCTAAGAAGATCGGCGTAGACACAGACAACCTGCTCATATCCCAGCCCGACACCGGCGAACAGGCCTTGGAAATCGCCGATATGCTCGTTCGAAGTGGAGCCATAGATATAATCGTGATCGATTCGGTCGCGGCGTTAGTGCCGCGGGCGGAACTTGAAGGGGAGATGGGGGATACGCATGTCGGGCTGCAGGCGCGGCTTATGTCGCAAGCTTTGCGGAAGCTGACCGCGTCCATAAACAAGTCGCAGACTATCGTTATCTTCATCAATCAGCTGCGCGAAAAGATCGGGGTCATGTTCGGCAGCCCGGAGACCACTCCCGGCGGGCGGGCGCTCAAGTTCTACGCGTCGATAAGAATTGACATCCGCCGGATCGACTCCATAAAACACGGCGGGGAGATAGTTGGTAACCGCGTCCGGACAAAAGTCGTGAAGAACAAGATGGCGCCGCCCTTCAGGCAGGCCGAATTCGATATCGTCTACGGTGAGGGTATTTCTCGTGAGGGCTGCATGTTGGACCTTGGTGTCGAAAAAGGTGTGGTCGGTAAGAGCGGTGCCTGGTACACCTACGGGGAAGAACGCCTTGGCCAAGGCCGCGAGAGCGCCAAGGAATATCTGCGCGAAAAGCCTGAGCTAATGGCGGATATAGAAGGAAAGATAAAGAGCCAGCTCGGTTTAGGAGGTAGTAATAATGGCAGCGAGAAAACCGAGAAACCAAGCAAAGCACAGTCAAAAACAACTTGATCTAGCGGCATCAGGGAGTACGATAACGGCCCTCACCGCTATTGCGCCCAAAGGCGAGGGCGTTCACGTTTACTTGGACGGAGTGCCTTGGCGAATCATCCCAAAACGGGTCGCACACGAGCTGAACTTACTAGTCGACAAGACTTGTCTGCAGGAGTCACTTAGCGAAAGTGTTGGCGAAGTCGAGCGGCGCCAAGCGATGGAGATGGCTTGGCGGATGCTCAGTTATCGTCCGCGAGGCCGTCAAGAAGTCTATGACCGCCTGACACGAAAGCGGTTCTCCGAGCAGACGGCGGCCTGGATCATCGAAAAACTTGAAAGTTCCGGTCACTTGAACGATCGAGCTTTTGTTCGAATGTGGATCAGGGACCGCATGGAGCTAAAGGGTTACGGCCGCCATCGGATTCGCGCTGAGCTGTTATCAAAAGGACTAGATACCGAGATCATTAATGTCGAGTTGGATTCGATCTATCCGGCCGACAAGGAAACACTGACAGCCGGCGAACTTCTCGAGTCACGGTTTCACCGCTACGCGGGTCTCGATGAGGCAGTCGCGAGACGTCGTTTGCGTCAGTTTTTGTTGCGTCGCGGTTATAGTGCGGCTACCGCACACAGTGTCATCCGCGAACTGATGGCAAGACTTAGCGCGTGAGCAAGACGACCCTTAGCTTCCTTGACGCTAGTATTTATTAGCGATACCATCTTTTTGGCAGAAAAGCTTCACGGATGTGAGTTGTTCATAGATATATCGCGATACATGATGGCTGCGACCACTACAGTACAGAACGCAGATTTACGCAGATTCATATAGTGATTTTCTAGTAAAATCGTTAGTTTAATACTGACGAGTGAAGCCTATTTGCCGAGCATACGCTCGGTTTTTTTATTTGCGACAGGAGGAGACGACCATTATTAACATAATTATCACCGGTGTACTCGCTCTCATCATCGGCGCCGCTGCCGGCTTCTTGACCCGTAAAATGCTTGGAGAGGCCAAGATCAAATCAGCTGAAGCGGAGGCCGGCAGGATCGTGGCCGCGGCCGGTTCGGAAGTAGAAAGCAGCAAGAAGTCAGCGCTGCTGGAAGCCAAGGACCAGATCCTCACGATGCGAAACGAGGCTGAGCGGGCAATGACCGCACGCCGCGCGGAAGTCGAGAAACTCGAAGCTCGACTAACTTCAAAAGAAGACTCCCTGGATGAGCGAGGCAAAAACCTTGAGGACAGAGAACAGGAAGTCAGAACGAAGAACGGCGTTATGGACGAAGAAAAAGTAAAGCTCGACACGCTGATCACAGAGCAGAAAAAAGTACTCGAGACTATGGCGGGTCTAAATGTTCAAGACGCCAAGGAATTGCTGCTCAAGAAGGTCGAGGATGAGGTCAAGCACGATATGGCTATCATGATCAGAGACATCGAGGCCAATGCCAGGGACGAGGCTGATAAACGGGCCCGGAGCATCGTGGCGCTTTCTATTCAGCGATGCGCGGCTTCCCATGCGGCCGAGACCACAGTTTCCGTAGTCGCTATTCCCAGCGACGACATGAAGGGCCGGATCATCGGACGCGAAGGTCGGAATATTCGCGCTTTCGAGACCCACACGGGGATCAACCTGATTATTGACGATACTCCGGAAGCCGTTATTATCTCCAGCTTCGACCCGATCCGGCGAGAAGTCGGTCGTCGAACACTCGAAAAGCTGATCGCCGACGGGCGGATACATCCGGCGCGGATAGAAGAGATGTTCGAAGGGTCTACGGCTGAGGTAGAGGCTGAGGTTAAAGAATTGGGCGAGCAAGCCACGCTGAACGCCGGTATCCACGGCCTCCATCCGGAGCTTGTGAGAGTATTGGGTCGACTACGCTGGCGGACTAGCTACGGACAAAACGTCCTGCAACACTCTATTGAAGTGGCACACTTAGCCGGGATGATGGCAGCTGAGCTTGGTGCCGATGTGGCGCTGGCCAAGAGGGCGGGTCTTTTACACGACATCGGCAAAGCCATCGACCATGAGGTGGAAGGGTCACATGCGGTCATCGGGGCCGAGCTGGCACGCAGGCGGAACGAACCGCCGTTGGTCTGCCATCCGATAGAAGCGCATCACGCAGATACGG
>JAUWIO010000222.1 GCA_030605305.1 Actinomycetes bacterium | reverse complement strand
GAAGTCGTTTACGCTATGGGCGCGGCCCGCAAGATAGACACGTCCTGGGAGTTTACGGTCGATACTGAACCCCCACCGCTTGCCCTGGATAGCGGAGAAAGCTTTTTTGTCAGCCCGGCCGCCAGCGGGGAAGTGGCGCTCGTCAGTGAGCCGGGCGCCCGGTTGACGGCTAAGCTAAATGATAGAGAGGTCGAGATCGGCTCTGTGGCCGCCGATGGCGGGTTCGATATCGGCCTGACGGGCCTGGCCGAGGAGAACGTGCTGAGGGTGACGGCGGCCGATAGTGTCGGCAACCACCGCTCGCTGACTATCCCGGTCATCCTGGACGAGACGACCCCTGTGATCGAGTCATTCAGTCCGGCTGAGGGCGAAGTCGTTCGTGAGGCAGCCCCCAAAGTCGAAGTCGTCTTTTCCGAGGGTGAATCGGGGATGCGTTTGATCGAGCTTTCGATCGACGGTACGACGGCGGTGACCCAGGGAGACGACGGCACTAAAAAGCTGGCATATCTCGGCGAGCTGTTGTCCGACGGCGAGCACACGGCCACCGTCTCCGGAACAGACTACGCGGGCCGAAAGGTAGAGAAGGAGTGGAAGTTCTCTATCGATACCCGCCGGATAGTCATCAGCCGCTACTCGCGGCGTCTTTATTACTACCAAAACGGAAGATTGCAGCGGACCTATGGGGTCGCGGTCGGTATGCCCAGGTATCCGACGCCCGGCGGGAGCTGGCGTATAGTGAACAAGCAGGTCAATCCCAGCTGGCGCAATCCCGGGAGCGCCTGGGCCAAGGACATGCCGCCGGTTATCGGGCCTAGCTGGAGCAACCCGCTCGGAGTGCGGGCGATGGCGCTCAATGCCGGAAATATCCTGATCCACGGGACCTCGAATTATGGCAGCATCGGGACGGCCGCTTCACATGGCTGCATCCGGATGCGCAACTCCGATATCGTCAACTTCTTTCCGCAAGTGGGTATCGGAGTGCCGGTCGATGTCATTTGACGCGGCGGTCCGTTTCCCTTAGGGCCGGCGGACCGCTACTTGGCGCCTGGCAGCAGATCATGCCGGCGGACTTGGCCGAGGGTGGAGAAAAGAGGATAATGGTGGACGTTATCGGCGAATAGTTGGTTCGCCGCCAAAAAACAGGAGGTATGGATGGAGCTCATCGTCGCGGCCGGCATCATTGTGTTCTTCGTAGTCGTCTTTGTGGCTATCTACAATCGCTTAGTCAACTTGCGAAACCGGATAGACAACGCCTGGTCGCAGATAGACGTTCAGCTCAAGAGACGCTATGACCTGATCCCGAACCTGATAGAAACGGTCAAGGGTTACGCTAAGCATGAGAAAGAGACCTTCGAGAACGTTACCAATGCTCGAGCTCAAGCGGTCGGCGCCGGGAGCGTCGGAGAACAGGCCGGCGCGGAAAACATGCTCACCGGGGCATTGCGTTCGCTCTTCGCCGTCGCGGAGAACTACCCCGACCTCAAGGCAAACCAGAATTTTTTAATGCTCCAGGAAGAACTGTCCGGCACGGAGAGCAAGATAGCTTTCTCGCGCCAGTTCTATAACGATACGGTCATGACGTTCAATACGACTATCCAGACTATTCCGAACAATATCATCGCCGGCATGTTCGGCTTTGCCGAGCGCGATTATTTCGAGATCGACGAGGGCTCGCGCGCGCCCGTCAAGGTCGATTTCGGGTCAGAGTAAAGGCCGCTCGTGTACGAGCAGATCGCCGGCAATGTCCGTCGATCTTGGATTCTTATCCTCCGCTGCGTCGTCCTGATAGCCGCCATCGGCTGGGTCTTCGGGCAGGCTTTGGGTTACGGCAACTTCGGCCTGTTCTTCGCCCTTATCTTTGCGTTCATCTTCGTTTTGATCGGCTACTATAGAAGCGACCGGATCATCCTCTCGATGAGTGCGGCGCGCGAGGCCGACCCGAAGCGCTACCCGTTCTTGCACCATACGGTCGAAGGCCTGGCGCTGGCCGCGGGTGTGCCCAAGCCCAAGGTATATATCATCCCCGATACTGCCCTGAACGCCTTTGCCGCCGGCCGAGACCCCGAACACTCGGTCGTGGCCGTCACCGCCGGTCTCTTGGAAAAATTGGACCGCCTGGAGCTCGAGGGGGTCATCGCCCACGAGATGAGCCACATCAAGAACTATGATATTCGCGTCATGACGCTGACCGTCATGTTGGTCGGGGTCATCGTCTTGATGAGCGACTGGATGCTGCACAGCTTCTGGTGGGGCGGCGGGCGGCGCCGCAGCGGGGGCGGGGACAGCCGCAACGGGGCCGGTTTCGGGATCATGATGATAGCGGGCCTGGCGTTGGCCATCTTGGCGCCGCTTTTTGCCAACCTGATCCGCTTGGCCGTTTCGCGCCAACGCGAGTATCTGGCCGATGCCAGCGGGGCGATGCTGACAAGGTATCCACCCGGACTGGCTTCGGCACTGCGGAAGATCTCCGCCGATGACGAGCCGCTGGAAGTGGCCAATAAGGCGACGGCCCATCTATATATCGGCGCCCCGAACCAGGTCGGCGTGCGCGGGAAGACTGTCCAATTGATGGCCACTCATCCGCCGATGGCCGAGAGGATAAAGCG
>JAUWIO010000004.1 GCA_030605305.1 Actinomycetes bacterium | reverse complement strand
GTTAGGCTGCGGGTGCGCTGCGAGTCGCGTACCTGATGCACACTCCTCGTACGCCCCCTTGCCTTCCTTGCATATGCACCCCGAGACGGCTTTGTGTTTTCCTACTCGAGGCGATATATATCCCGAGGCAGCTTCGTGTTTTCGGGGCTCCGGGCGCATCCGCGGCGCGTACTTAAGTCCGCTTTAGTTGCGCTGCTTGCTCGACGAGGTAATGGGGGAGATAGTTTTCGACGTGAGGCCCCCGGATGCTTGCAAAGATCCTCACAATCTTGGCACCTTCTCTGGGGGCCTTTTTTATTATCGTCAACATCGCCAAATTGTTAAATCCAGCCAAATGACTCAATAACGGACCGCGTCGTACCGGACCTTGGTTGGTAGCGGTGGTTGGATTTGAACCAACGACAACACGGGTATGAACCGTGTGCTCTCACCAGGCTGAGCTACACCGCCGTGCCGAGATCGTACTAGAGCCCACAATCGGATTTGAACCGATGACCCCATCCTTACCATGGATGTGCTCTACCAGCTGAGCTATGCGGGCACGGCTTCCTATTGTATTTAACGCGGGCGCCCTTATCAAGATGAGATTTCTGACCAAGCGCCCGTGTTAGAATTTCCGGGTACGGATATGAATAAACAAAAACTCCACCTAGGAGGACGTATGGAGCTCAGATCGACATATGAAGACGGGCAGCGGATGCCCGATAAATACGCGAATATCGGCGTCGAGGGGGGCAAGAATACCTCGCCTCCGTGCGAGTGGGATGGGGCGCCGCCTGAGACAAAGTCTTTTGCTTTGTCCATCGTCGACCATCATCCGGTGGCCAAGGATTTTGTTCATTGGCTGGTGATCGATGTTCCGCCGACCGTATCTTCTGTTGGTGAAGGCGTCTCGTTGACGCCGCGGATGCCGACACCCGCTAAAGAGCTCAATACCAATTACGGCCGTCCAGGCTACGGCGGCCCCAGGCCCCCGGCCGGCACCGGAGATCATGGTTATGAGGTGGCGGTATACGCGCTTAATGTGCCTCATCTGGGCTTGCCGGAAGCGGTGACGCGCGAAGAGTTCGAGAAGGCGCTTGAGGGCAGAGTTCTTGACTCAGCCAAGTTGACCGGCATCTATTCTCAGTAAGGGTCCGACGCATCCGAGTGGATGTCGGCGCTGATTGACTTTTCAGTCGGTTGTTGTATCTTCCCGTCAAACGGATTTACACGCCACAGGGGCTATTGGCTCGGGTGGTCGGCTTGAGGGAGGCAATATGGCGAAAGCTAAATTCGAGAGAACGAAGCCGCATATGAACATCGGTACCATCGGTCATGTCGACCATGGTAAGACGACGTTGACCGCGGCCATCACCAAATGTCTGGCAGCCAAGGACGGCGGGGTAGAGGCAGTCGATTTCGCGGATATCGACAACGCCCCGGAAGAGAGAGAGCGCGGCATCACCATCGCCATCGCCCATGTCGAGTATCAGACCGACAGTAGGCACTATGCCCACGTTGACTGTCCGGGCCATGCCGACTATGTAAAGAACATGATCACGGGTGCGGCCCAGATGGACGGGGCTATCCTCGTCGTATCAGCCGCCGACGGCCCGATGCCGCAAACGCGTGAGCACATCCTGCTCGCCCGTCAGGTAGGCGTCCCATACATCGTCGTCTATCTCAACAAGGCCGATCAGGTCGATGACCCGGAACTTCTTGAGCTAGTCGAAGTAGAAGTCAGGGAACTCCTGAGCGAGTACGAGTTCCCCGGCGACGATATTCCCGTCGTCACCGGCAGCGCCCTTAAAGCGCTGGAGCACGCTTGCGGCGAAGACAGTTGCCCGGATTGCGGCTCCATCTACAAATTAATGGAAGCGGTCGACACCTACATCGAGACCCCGGTGCGCGATATCGATAAGCCGTTCCTCATGCCGATCGAAGATGTCTTCACGATCACCGGCCGGGGCACAGTCGTCACAGGCCGGGTCGAGCGAGGCAAGATCAAAGTCGGCGACGAAGTCGAGATCATCGGTATGCAAGATGAGAACGTGAAGACCACCGCGACCGGCCTGGAGATGTTCCGTAAGCTCCTCGATTACACCGAAGCCGGAGACAACGTCGGCGTTCTTCTTCGCGGTATCGACCGTGAAGATGTTCAACGAGGCCAAGTCCTGGCGATTCCGGGTTCGATCACCCCGCATACCAATTTCAAAGCCCAGGTCTATATCCTCTCTAAAGAGGAAGGCGGCCGGCATACTCCGTTCTTCAACGGTTACCGGCCCCAGTTCTACTTCAAGACGACCGATGTCACCGGTGTCGCCACTTTGCCTGACGGCGTCGAAATGGTGATGCCCGGGGATAGAACGGATATGACTATCGAGCTTATCACCACGGTAGCCATGGAGCAGGGTCAACGTTTTTCTATCCGTGAAGGCGGCCGCACAGTTGGCGCCGGGCGGATCACGGACATAATCGAATAGTCGATAGGCGGTTGACAGTCAGGTGGGCTCGGGATAGACTCAATATTTGTGCCAACTGACGGAAGTGGCGGCCCTTATCGGGCGCCCCGGAAGGAGACAATGTGCGCGTAACGGTCACGATGGCCTGTACGGAGTGCAAGCGTCGAAACTACACGACAAATAAGAATAAGAGGAACGATCCTGACAGGGTAGAAATGAAGAAGTACTGCCAATGGTGCGGCCGGCATACTTTACACAGGGAAACTCGCTAGATATACTTTTGCCGGATCAAGCGGGACGCGCTGAAAAGCGCGGTTTCGATTGATCATGTTGATCGTATAGGCCTGTAGCTCCAATTGGCTAGAGCACCGGTCTCCAAAACCGGGTGTTGGGGGTTCGAGTCCCTCCAGGCCTGCAGGCAAGATCGATGAGGGAAGAGGCCGCGGCCCCGTCAGGGGTTTTGCTGTTTTAAGGACTCACGAGGGTCGCTAGGTGCCCGAGAGGGTACCGATGGGTAAGAAGGAAGTACTGGTTTGACAGCTCCAAAAAAAGATAAGAAGAGCCTCGGGCGCCTCGAGTCGATTCAGAAGTATTTTCGCGATGTCCGTAACGAGTTTCGCAAGGTCATCTGGCCGACTCGTCCGGAGATCGGATCGCAGACGGTAGTAGTTCTGACCACTTTGGTGTTCTTTACAGTCTTCATCGGTGTGCTCGACTACATCTTCTCGAGTATAGTCGGTCTGGTCATCCAGTAAGAACTTAATTAGAAGGAGCACGGTCCGTTGTTAAAGCGCTGGTTTGTAATTCATACTTATTCGGGGTACGAGAACAAGGTCAGGACGAACCTTGAGCATCGCATCACTTCGATGGACATGGAGGATAAGATCTTCCAGGTCGTCATCCCGACGGAAGAAGTGATGGAGGTCAAGGGCGGTAAGAAGGTTACTGTCGAGCGCAAGGTCTTTCCGGGATACATCCTGGTCCAGATGGAGCTTGATGATGATTCATGGTACGTTGTTCGCAACACGCCTGGTGTTACCGGTTTTGTCGGCTCGAACACCAGGCCGACGGCCCTGTCGCCGGGCGAGGTCGATAAGATACTGAACCGCGCCGCGACCGATAAGCCGAAGCGTAAAAGCGAGTTTACAGAGGGCCAGACCGTCAAGGTCATCAACGGCCCGTTGGCCGATTTTACCGGCACCATATCAGAGATAAATATCGACCAGAGCAAGCTGAAAGTGCTTGTTTCTATCTTCGGAAGAGAGACGCCTGTCGAGCTGACCTTCAATCAGGTAGCAAAGCTCTAGGGCACGGGTTTTAGCAAGGAGTTATACAATGGCAAAGAATGTGATGGCGCTCATAAAGTTACAGATATCGGCGGGGCAAGCCAATCCGGCGCCGCCCGTCGGGCCGGCCCTTGGGCAGCACGGCGTTAATATCATGGAGTTTTGCAAAGCGTACAATGCACAAACTCAAGCTCAGACGGGGACGATCGTCCCGGTTGAGATCTCGGTCTACGAGGACCGTTCGTTTACTTTTATTACGAAGACGCCGCCGGCGGCCGTGTTGATCAAACAAGCTGCCGGGATTGAAAAGGGCTCCGGTGAGCCTCATCGCGATAAGGTCGCTAAGGTGACCGGCGCGCAGATAAGGGAGATCGCCGAGCAGAAGATGCAAGACCTCAATGCTAACGACCTGGATGCGGCGTCAAAGATCATTGCCGGAACCGCCCGTAGCATGGGTGTTGACGTAGAGTAAAAAAGATAGTCGGCGACGCCGGCTTCATGAGTGGAAGGCCTGACCGGCCGCTTGGACCACGGGAGGAACTACTATGCCGATCGGAAAGAAAAGAAAGGCCGCGCTTGAAAAGGTAGATCAAGAGCGCCTGTACGCCCCGAAAGATGCCCTGACCCTGGCAAAAGAGCTGGCCAGCGGCAATTTCGATGAAACCGTCGAGGTGCACATACGTCTAGGCGTCGATCCGCGCCAAGCCGACCAGCAAGTCCGAGGCACAGTAGTTTTGCCTCATGGAACGGGTAAAACCATGAAAGTCGTGGTTTTCGCGCAAGGCGACAAAGCGACCGAAGCTAAAGAGGCCGGAGCTGATGAGGTCGGCGCCGATGATCTGGTCGCCAAGGTCGAAGGCGGGTGGCTGGATTTTGATGTCGCTGTGGCGACACCGGACTTAATGGGGAAGGTCGGCAAACTTGGAAAGGTCCTCGGACCGCGGGGTCTGATGCCCAATCCGAAAACCGGTACGGTTACGTTCGATGTCGGCAAGGCTGTCAGTGACGCCAAGGGCGGCAAGGTGGAGTATCGGGTCGACAAATTCGCGATCATGCACCTGATCATCGGAAAAGCTTCGTTTGAAGCGCGGCAGTTGATCGAGAATTATGAGACGCTCATAGGGGAAATAGTCAGAGCCCGACCGTCATCCGCGAAGGGCGCTTACATGAAAACGATTTCGGTCAGTACGACGATGGGTCCGGGTATCGGGGTCGATCCCGCGAAGGTTCGGGATCTGCTGGAAGACGAGGCCGCAAGCTAGCGGTCCTGTGCGTTGACAGCGCGCCGGCGTTTTTGTTAGAGTCTGCGAGCAATAAATAGCTACCTAAGACAGCAGGGGTCCGAACGGGCTTAATGTCCTGCCGAGGTACTCAGTTTTGAGTAGTCCTCTGCTGTTTTCGGCAGAGGTATTTTTTTTGAAAGGAGTACGATGAACAAAGCGGAAAAAGAAGCAGTTGTTAAAGAAGTCGAGGAAAAGCTCCGCGCGGCTCAGACCATGATCATCACGGACTTTCGTGGCCTGACGGTCCCGGAAATAGCGGCGCTCCGGAATGAACTTCGACAACAGGGCGTCGAGTACAAGGTCTATAAAAACACGCTTATCAAGAGAGCGGTTGACAAGCTTGACATAGAGGGGCTCGATGATTTTCTGACCGGCCCAACGGCCCTGGCTCTGAGCCAGGAAGATCCGGTCGCGCCGGCCAAGGTCTTGGCGGCCTTTGCTAAGGAGAACAAGTCCCTTAGCATCAAGGGCGGCTTGCTGGAAGGCAGCATAATAGATGAGGCAACCATCAAGGCGCTGGCGAAATTGCCTTCACGCGAGATCCTGTTGGGCAAGCTTGCCGGTATCTTGCAGGCCCCGCTGGCCGGGTTGGCGAATGTCCTCAACGGTCCGACTCGTGGCCTGGCGGCAGCTTTGAGCCAGGTAGCCGAGCAAAAGAAATAGTCAGTAATAGCTGAAAGCAGAAGATAAGGAGTAGAAATGCCAGACAAAATGACAAAAGAAGAGTTTATCGAGGTTATCAAGAGCATGTCTGTTATGGAAGTAGCGGATCTGGTCAAGGCCCTCGAGGAGGAGTTCGGGGTTAGCGCAGCTGCGCCGGTCGCAGTCGCCGCAGCCGGTGGAGCAGCCGAGGCTGAAGCAGAGGTCGAGGAGCAAACCGCGTTTGATGTCGTCCTCACGAGCTCTGGAGACAAGAAGATCCAAGTGATCAAAGCTGTCCGCGCGCTGACGTCTCTTGGCCTCAAAGAAGCCAAGGCTCTTGTTGACGAGGCGCCGAAGCCCGTGCTTGAAGGCGCCAGCAAGGAAGATGCCGAAAAAGCTAAGGCCACTCTCGAAGAGGCCGGCGCGAGCGTCGAAGTCAAGTAACTGAACTGAAGATTAAATCAGGCCCCGCTGCCAGCGGGGCCTGTTCTGTTTAGCGGGTTTGCCATCAGGGTACGAAAAGCGGTGGCGGTCCGGAGAAAACTTGTGAGAAACCGGTTGACAGACTAGTTTGCTATTGGTATTCTCAACAATTGTTGTCTTTCCTTCGATTAATGTACGCAAGGAGTGATCCTATTGACCAAAGCTGCTGGTATTCGTACCCGTAAAAGTTTCGCCAAGATACCAGACATTCTTGAGACCCCAAGTCTCATAGCAATTCAAAGAAAATCTTTCCAATGGTTTCTCGATGAAGGTCTCAGTAAGGCCTTCAAAGACATCTCTCCGGTAGAGGCCTTCACGGGCAATCTAGCCATCGAGTTCGGAGAGAGCGAGTTTGGAGAGATCAAGAACACAGTCGCCGAATGCAAAGAAAAAGATATGACGTATTCGGCGCCGCTTTTTGTCTGGGTGCGTTTTATTAATAAAGAGACCGGCGAGATTAAAGAGCAGCAGGTCTTTATGGGCGATTTTCCACTGATGACGGTGAAGGGTACATTTGTCATCAACGGTACCGAAAGGGTCGTTGTATCCCAACTGGTCCGTTCGCCCGGTGTCTACTTTAATAGAGAGATCGAGAAGACGACCGATCATCTTCTCTATTCCTGCAAGATTATTCCGGGCCGTGGGGCTTGGGTCGAGCTCGAGACCGACAAGAAGGACATCGTCTATGTCCGCATCGACCGCAAGCGCAAGCAACCGGTGACGATCCTTCTCAAGGCGCTCGGTTTTGGCAACAACGAAGAATTGCTCAAGACCTTCGGTAACGCCGAGTCGATCCGCAATACACTTGAAAAGGACACGACAGAGTCAAAAGAAGAGGCGCTCGTCGAGATATATAAAAGACTGCGTCCAGGGGAGCCGCCGACTATCGAGAGTGCGCGCTTGCTTTTGGACGGCATGTTCTTTAATGAGAACCGTTACGATCTGGCTAAGGTCGGCCGCTACAAGGTCAACAAGCAGCTGGGCCTCGATATTGACGAGAACACGACGACTCTTACCAAAGATGACATCATCGAGACCGTCAAGTATCTCGTAAATCTGCACGCGGGGACCAGCGGAGAAGTCGACGATATCGATCACTTCGGAAACCGCCGTATCCGGTCGGTCGGCGAGCTCATCCAGAATCAATTCAAGATCGGGTTGGCTCGGATGGAGCGGGTAGTCCGCGAGCGGATGACGACTCTCGACATCGAGACGATCACCCCGCAGACTTTGGTCAATATTCGCCCGATCGTTGCGGCGATCAAAGAGTTCTTCGGCTCCAGCCAGCTATCGCAATTCATGGATCAGACCAACCCGCTGGCGGGATTGACTCACAAAAGACGCCTCAGCGCGCTCGGACCGGGCGGCCTCTCTCGAGAGAGGGCCGGTTTTGAAGTTCGCGATGTCCACCCGTCCCATTATGGTCGGATGTGTCCCATTGAGACGCCGGAAGGGCCGAACATCGGGCTTATCGGCTCTTTGGCCACGTTTGCGAGGATCAATGAGTTCGGGTTTATCGAGACCCCATACAGGAAAGTGAAAAAGGGTGTCGTCACTAAGGATATCCATTACCTGACGGCCGACGAAGAAGATAAGTTTGTCGTCGCCCAGGCGAACGCGATCATCGACGACAAGGGCAAGTTCAAGCAAGACAAAGTACTCGTTCGTATTCGTGACGAGGTCGATACTGTGGAGCCCGCGATGGTCGACTATATGGATGTAGCTCCGCGCCAGACGGTCTCTGTCGCCACGGCGCTCATCCCGTTTCTCGAGCACGACGATGCCAACCGAGCGCTCATGGGTTCAAATATGCAGCGTCAGGCGGTACCGCTTTTGCGGACCGAGGCCCCGGTAGTCGGGACCGGCATGGAGCACCGGGCCGTTAAGGACACCGGGGAAGTCGTTGTCGCCGAGAAGAAGGGCAAGGTCGTCGATGTTTGTGGTGACTATATAGATATTGACGAAGGCAAGAAACAGGTCAGGCGCTATGATATGGCGAAGTTCCAGCGCTCCAATCAAGGCACCTGCGTTAACCAAAAACCAATCGTCAATCTCGGCCAGAAGGTAGATGCTGGAGAGGTTATTGGCGACGGCCCATCAACGGACCGGGGCGAACTGGCTCTCGGGCGTAATCTGCTGGTGGCATTCATGCCGTGGGAGGGCTACAACTACGAGGATGCCATCATCATCAGCGAGCGCCTTGTCAAAGAGGACTTGCTCACGTCTATCCATATCGAGGAACATGAGGTCGAGGCCCGCGATACGAAGCTGGGTCCCGAAGAGCTCACTCGCGAGATACCGAACGTCGGCGAGGAGGCCCTCAAGGACCTTGACGAGAATGGTGTCATCAGGGTCGGGGCAGAGGTCTTTCCTGGAGATATCCTGGTCGGCAAAGTCACCCCGAAGGGGGAGACGGAGCTCACAGCTGAGGAGCGGTTGCTCCGAGCGATCTTCGGTGAGAAGGCTCGCGAGGTGCGCGACACAAGCCTGAAGGTCCCGCATGGTGAGACCGGGCGCGTTATTGATGTCAAGGAGTTCTCGCGTCTGTCCGGCAACGAACTGTCACCAGGCGTCAACGAGCTCGTGAGGGTCTATGTCGCCCAGAAGCGGAAGATATCCGAAGGCGACAAGCTGGCGGGACGCCACGGGAACAAGGGCGTCATCTCCAAGATCGTCCCGGAAGAAGACATGCCCTTCTTGGCCGACGGCACGCCTGTCGATATAGTCCTGAATCCGCTGGGCGTCCCTTCGAGGATGAATCTAGGCCAGATTTTGGAGACCCACTTGGGTTGGGCGGCGATGAATACCTTTAAAGACAACGGTAACGGACCGGAGCCGGTGTTTGTTGCGTCACCGGTATTCGACGGGGCCACCGAGCAAGACATTGAAGACACCCTGATCGCCGCCGGTTTGCCGGTAAGCGGAAAGACCATCTTGAACGATGGTCGGTCCGGAAGGCCTTATCCGGAACCGATCACGGTCGGCTACATATATATACTGAAACTCCTACATCTGGTTGACGACAAGATCCACGCTCGCTCGACGGGACCGTATTCTCTCGTCACCCAGCAGCCTCTGGGCGGCAAAGCACAATTCGGCGGTCAGCGGTTCGGGGAGATGGAAGTATGGGCGCTCGAGGCTTATGGTTGCGCCTACACGCTGCAAGAACTGTTGACGGTCAAGTCTGATGACGTGCTTGGCCGGGTCAAGGCATATGAGGCCATCGTCAAAGGTGAGAATATCCCGGAACCGGGTATCCCTGAGTCATTCAAGGTCCTGATCAAGGAGATGCAGAGCCTCGGGCTAGACGTCGAGGTTCTGACAGACGAAGGCCGTGAGATCGAATTGGTCGAGGGCGACGAAGACATCTTCAAGACGGCCGCCGAACTCGGTATCGATCTGCGGGGCGAGCTCGCCCCATCGCCGAGCCCGAAGGTAAGTACCGACGAGGCTGAGCAGACAGACAAGACTGAAGAGACCAAAGGCGAAGCGGAGCCGCTTGAAGCCGCGGTGCCGACCACCGAAGAGAGCGAAAAGGCGGCACCGGCGGCGGAAGAAAAAGGTGCGGAGGAAGAAATTGAAAAAGAGTGACCGCTTCGCGGTTTTAGACAGCAAGGTACCTGGTCATTGGGGGGACGAGCTTGTTAGACGTTAATAACTTTAGCGCACTAAAGATAGGATTGACATCGCCCGAGCAGATACGTGCCTGGTCGAATGGTGAAGTCAAGAAACCGGAAACGATCAATTATCGCACCCTGCGTCCCGAAAAGGACGGGCTCTTCTGCGAGAAGATATTTGGGCCGACCAAGGACTGGGAGTGCTATTGCGGCAAGTATAAGAGAGTCCGATTCAAGGGGATCATCTGCGAGCGCTGCGGGGTTGAAGTAACCAGAGCCAAGGTGCGGCGCGATCGCATGGGCCATATTGAGCTGGCGGCTCCGGTTTCGCATATCTGGTATTTCAAGGGCGTTCCGTCTCGGATGGGATACTTTCTGGATCTAGCTCCGAAGGATCTTGAGAAGATCCTGTATTTCGCTTCGTACCTCATAACCGATGGCGATCACGAGCGCCGCGATGAGGACCTCGACATGCTCAAAGAGGAGCTTGACGCGGAAGTCAAGCAGCTGAAAGAAGATACTGAGGCGCGTTTGGTGACCTTAGCGGAGGAACTTGAAGTCGCTGAAGTCCGCGAAAAAGCTGAGGCTAAGATCAAGAAGGCCGCGAAAACGAAGGCCGCGGAAGAGCCTCCGCCGGTCGAAGTAGTTGAAGAAGTCGCGGCCGAAGAAGAAGCGAAAGAGGATGAGGGCCCGCCGCCTGAGCCCGAGCCCGTACCCAAAACGGCCTCGGAACTGAAGAAAGAGATCACTTTTGAGACCAATGACGGCACCGAGAGAGCCGAAGGGCTAGAGAAAGCCTTCGATACGCTTAGGACGCTCGCCGTAAAACAGCTTATCTCCGACGAGACGGTCTATCGCGAGCTTCGCGTGCGCTATGGCGATTACTTCCAGGGCGGCATGGGTGCCGAGGCCATCAAGGAGATGCTTGAGACCTTTGATGTAGATGCTGAGGTCGAGTCGCTCCGAGAGACGATCAAGACGGGCAAGGGGCAGAAGAAGAGCCGGGCGGTCAAGAGGCTCAAAGTAGTTTCTGCCTTCAAGCGCTCGGAAAACCGACCAGAGTGGATGATCCTTGATGCTTTGCCGGTAATACCGCCCGATCTGCGCCCGATGGTCCAGTTGGACGGCGGCCGGTTTGCCACGTCCGATCTGAACGACCTTTATCGCCGGGTTATTAATAGGAACAACCGCTTAAAGCGGCTACTGGATCTGGGTGCGCCGGAGATCATCGTCAATAATGAGAAAAGAATGCTGCAGGAGGCTGTCGACGCCCTATTCGATAACGGCCGCCGCGGCCGTCCGGTCATCGGACCTGGAAACAGGGCCTTGAAATCGCTGAGCGATATGCTCAAGGGCAAACAAGGACGTTTTCGCCAGAACCTGCTCGGTAAGCGCGTCGACTATTCGGGCCGGTCAGTTATTGTTATCGGGCCGAGCCTTAAGCTGCACCAATGCGGCCTACCCAAGGTTATGGCGCTGGAGCTCTTCAAGCCGTTTGTGATGAAGCAACTCGTCGATCTTGGCGAGGCGCCGAACATAAAGAATGCCAAGCGGATGGTCGAGCGCGGGAACCCGGTCGTTTGGGTTATTATCGAGGATGTCATCAAAGACCATCCAGTCATGCTGAACCGGGCGCCGACCCTGCACCGTCTGGGCATCCAGGCTTTTATCCCGATACTGGTGGAGGGTAAAGCCATCCAGATACACCCGCTTGTCTGCACTGCTTTCAACGCGGATTTTGATGGCGATCAAATGGCGGTCCATCTGCCCTTGTCGGTCGAGGCTCAGAGTGAGGCGCGCACGTTGATGCTTTCAGTCAACAATATTCTCTCGCCGGCCCATGGGCGGCCACTGGCCGTTCCGACTCAGGACATGGTCTTAGGGATCTACTCTCTGACGGTGGCCAAAGAAGGAGCCAAGGGCGACGGGACCATCTTCACCGGCAAGGACGAGGCCGTGGTGGCAATGGAGACCGAAGAGATCGATTTACAGGCTATTATCAAAGTCCGCTACAAGGGCGAGGTATTAGAGACGACGACCGGGCGCCTCATCTTCAATGACGCCTTCCCGGACGATCAAGAATACATCAACATCGATGTCGATAAAAAGGGCATGAACGCCCTGGTAGAGGAGTGCTCAGAGCGGTATGACTCTGAGACGCTGGCCGAGCTGCTCGATAGATTGAAGTACCTCGGGTTCCATTACGCGACCAAGGCCGCGTTCAGTATCGGCCTCGAGGACATCGTGATCCCGCCGAACAAGTGGGAGATCCTCGACAAGCCTGAAGAAGAGGTCGAGAAGATCAAGCGTCAGTTCCGGCGCGGTCTGATCACCCGCGAGGAGAGTCATCAGCGTGTAGTCAATATCTGGACGAAAGCGACGGACGATGTCTCGGCGGCGATGGAAGCTAACTTCGACCGGTTCAATTCGGTCTATATGATGGCCAATTCCGGCGCTCGAGGTAACGTCAAGCAGATCCGGCAACTAGCCGGGATGCGAGGTCTTGTCGCTAATCCGAAAGGTGACATCATCGACCGTCCGATCAAAGCTAATTTCCGCGAGGGCCTGACGGTTCTCGAGTACTTTATTTCCACGCACGGTGCCCGTAAGGGTCTGGCGGATACGGCGCTCAGAACGGCTGACTCAGGCTACTTGACCAGACGTTTGGTTGACGTTGCCCAGGATCTGATCGTCCGCTCGGATGACTGTGGGACAAAAAAGGGTATCGAAGTGTCGCTCCTCGATATCGAAGGTGATCCTAACCGCACGCTGGTCGGGCGCGTCGTGAGGGAAAACCTCCCCGATGTCGAGACCGGCGAGGTGGTCGTGAAAAAAGGCAAGGTCGTCCGCCGCAGTGATCTGGAGAGGATAGGGCGCGGCGCCGAGCAGCGCGGCATTGCCGTGCGGTCAGTCGAGGTCTGTGCGGCTACCCAGGGCGTCTGTCGGAAATGCTTCGGAAATAGCTTGGCTAGTGGACACATGGTCGATATCGGTGAGGCGGTCGGTATTATTGCCGCCCAGTCCATCGGTGAGCCGGGGACGCAGTTGACGATGCGGACCTTCCACACCGGTGGTGTCGCCGGTGAAGATATCACTCACGGTCTGCCGCGTATCGTCGAGCTTTTTGAGGCGCGCAAGCCCAAGGGTGAGGCGATCATGTCCCAGGTCGATGGGATCATCCAGATCGAAGAGTCTGAAAAAGGTAAGCAGATATTGGTGACGACAAGCGAGGGCGAAGAAAAAGCCTATCCGGTATCGCGCCGGGTTCGGCTGCGGGTAAAAGATGGCGACAAGGTAGAGGCTGGAGACAGGCTGACCGAGGGCTCACTTAATCCTCACGACATTCTCGAGGTCAAGGGGCCGCGAGACGTAGCACAATATATAGTCAACGAGGTCCAGGAAGTCTACATGTCCCAGGGTGTCGATATTGACGACAAGCATATCGAGTTGATAGTCAGGCAGATGATGCGCAAGGTGACTGTTGTCGAAGCCGGAGAAAGCGACTTGCTCCCCGGGCAGCTCATAGACCGGTTGGCTTTCGAGAAGATCAATCGTGAGCTGAAGGGAGAAGGGCTGGAGCAGGCGAGTGCGGAGCAGGTGCTATTGGGGATAACAAAAGCCTCGCTGGCGACAGAGAGCTTCTTGTCGGCCGCTTCTTTCCAGGAGACGACCAGAGTGTTGACTGACGCCGCTGTATCCGGGCGGGTTGACCCACTCGTTGGTCTCAAAGAAAACGTGATCATCGGTAAGCTGATCCCAGCTTCGACCGGGATGAGAAAATATCGTAACATCCGGCCTGTTTATCAAGGGCCAGAGGAGGAAGATATCTTCTTGAAACTACCCGCGGCCCAGGCCCGGGATGAAGATGGATTGGCCGAATCGGCAGGATCGGGAGCGCCGGGAGATTCACCGACGCCATTGAAGATATAAGAAGGGGCAGCCGGTCGCCGGAGATTTTTTCAGGCGGTCATTGACAGTCAAGTTTCCAGCTGCTATATTTCGTCCTTGTGGCTGGTAAACGGTCGTCTGTCTAGTCGCTCTCGACGTGGGGAATAGACGAGACAGTAAGGTAGGAAAGGAAAGCATTGCCGACGATATCTCAGTTGGGCCGGAAAGGGCGGACCAAGATAAAAAAGAAGTCAGCGACGCCTGCACTAAAAGGCGCACCGCAGAAACGCGGCGTTTGTACGCGCGTTTACACGACCACTCCAAAGAAACCGAACTCAGCCCTGCGCAAAGTGGCGCGAGTCCGCCTGGTCAACGGGATGGAAATCACATCTTATATCCCGGGGATCGGACACAACCTACAGGAGCACTCAATTGTCCTGGTTCGCGGGGGCCGAGTGAAAGATCTTCCGGGTGTTAGATACAAAGTAGTGCGGGCGGCCCTGGACGCCAGCGGCGTTGCCGATCGGAAACAGTCCCGCTCAAAGTACGGCACGAAAGCGGGGATGTAGCGCATGTCTCGTAAAGCCGCCGCAACAAAACGTCCGGTTACTCCCGACCCCAGGTACAATAATCGCCTGGTATCGCAGCTCGTAAATCAAGTACTC
>JAUWIO010000106.1 GCA_030605305.1 Actinomycetes bacterium | reverse complement strand
TCCAAACGACAGCCCAAGCAGAGCGCTACTGATCGTAGCAGCCGCCAGTCGCCCTTGCGAGATATCGATATCAAAGGCCCTGACCCCGACTACGAGCGAGAGCCAAAGCACTACGGCCAAGAATGCGGTACCGAGGGCCATGGCGACGAATTTTTCAATAACCACTCGCCACCGCGGTACCGGGTTGGCCAAAAGCATACTCAAGGTCCCAGCCTCTTCCTCTCCAGCGATCGTCGCTGATCCGAAACCGATGGCGAAGATCAGAAACATTATCGGCGCCATGAAGGTGAAGAACTCGGCATTGAAGTAGCCGACCGGCGAACCGATCGACTCATCACCAAGGGCGAAAGCAGCCTTGAAGGCATCGGGCAGGCTCTCGATATAGGCTTCGAGATCGGCCGCCGTCTCGGCGACAGCCGGATAGATGGAAGCGACGCTGATGGCCAAAAGAAAGAATGACAGGCTCCACCAGAATATGGCCGCCCTCTTGTCCCGCAGATTCTTTAAGAAGATGTATCTAAGAAACATTACTCTTACTTACCTTCTTCGTAATAAGCCATGAAGATATCTTCAAGATTCGGCTCGTGGCTGATGAGGTTGACGACTTCATACTTGGCCGCCGCCTTGACGACCGCATCGAGACCGCCGGCGACCGTGCAACGGACGACATTGTCCTCGACTACGACATCCTTAACGCCCTCAAGGGCGGCAAAGTCGGCCTGCGGGACATTGGCGGCAAAGACTAGTTCCAGGCGGTGAACGGCCTTAGCTTTGAGATCGGCCACCGTCAGTATCTCGACTAACCGCCCTTCGCGAATGAAACCCACGCGATCGCAGACCCGCTCGACTTCCGGCAGGATGTGAGACGAAATAAAAGTAGTCTGGCCCTTCTCTTTCGCTTCAAGCAACATCTGGTAGAACTCCTGTTGCATCAGCGGGTCGAGACCTGTTGTCGGTTCGTCGAGGATCAGCAGATCTGGGCGGTGCATGAAAGCCTGGATAAGCCCTAGTTTATGTTTGTTTCCCGATGAGAGCGCCTTGACCGGCTTGGTCATATCGAAACCCAGCCTGTCGGCGAGCATGCCGACATCGAGCCAATCGACGCCCCCGCGCAGGGCGGCGAAATACTTGAGCAGCTCCTGGCCGGTCATCTTCTTATATAGTTCCAGCTCCCCGGGGAGATAGCCGATCCGACGATTGATATCGACACTATTCTTGTGGCTGTCGAGTCCGAAGACGGAGGCTGTCCCGGAGGTAGGGCGAATGAAATCGAGGAGAGTCCTGATAGTCGTCGTCTTCCCGGCGCCGTTAGGCCCCAGGAACCCGAATATCTCGCCTTCGCGGACCTCCAGATCGAGATCGGCAACGCCCAGGTTTTGGCCATAATATTTTGTTAATTGCTCGGTAACGATGAGTGCGTCTGTCACAGCTGCTCCGTCGACCTCGTGCTTGCCCGCTAGCTCCCGCCCAATCTACCGGTGTTGGAGAGCTGGCTGAATTATAGACTAAGCGGTAGGAGAACTCTATCGGGGTCGGAGCCCGCCAGCACAGACCAGCGGCCCGACGGCGGCTCAAAGACGGGGTAGTCGACTTGCGCGACCGTGCTCTCGCCTGGATCTAACTCCACTATGAGGCCCGTACCGCTCTCCCTCGACGGCGCCAACGCTTCCAGATTGGGGCCGACCAAAAGCAGGAAGTAGTTCAGATCAAAGCGGCGGCTTTGCGTGCCGGTGTTGGTCAAATTGAGATCGATAGATATATATCTGTCCGCTCGCCGCCCCAGCGAATCCGCGCTGGCAATTGAGACTAGCGCTCCGGGCAAACGAGCCTCTTCGCCCTCGCCGACCTCCGTAACGCCGATATCTTCCGCCAAGGCCCCATATAGAAAGAGTTGCGCTCGGTCGAGACGAGGGTACCAGCGACCGCCCTTAAAGAACCAGGGCTGCTCTTCTCGGGCGATTTCACGCACTTCCCCCAGCTCCATCATTTTATCAACCGAGACGGTCGCCTCTTTATCCCCGCGAACGATGGCCACGACCTCGGAGCGCATATTATATTGGTTCTCGAGAAAGAGCCTTTCGAAAAAGCGATCCGCGTCCGTGTGTCGGCGGTCCTTCGCTGAGAGTTGCTTGAAGAGCGGCATGTACATCCGGCCGTCGACCAAGGCCCAATACTCGCGGGCAAACCGTTTCACGCCGCCGTCGGTGGGCTTCTTTTCACTCTCTAAAGTCGGCCTGTCTGTCGAACTCTTATCGGTTTTATCGCCGGCGACATCGGTGGCGTTCGAGCAACCAAAGAGGGCCGCGACCAACAGTATGGCCAGTAAAAAGAGCGTTGAGGTCTGAATAGATCGTGGGTTCATGGGCTGTCCTTTTTGACGGCCCGTATCGTAACAAGAGCGGCCGTTTATGGCAATATGACCCCAAGCCCCAAACCCATGCTAACCATTCTGAGCAGCGCTTTTGTTGCATCGTTTCTTGATTCGGCCTATATAATGTCCGACAAGATTATGAGGCTGAATATGATAGATAGGATGAGCTTGACGTAAAAGTTCATCGCTGGAAGCTTGTTTGCGACGGTCATCACTGGAGTGGTGACCGGAGCCGTGCTTGTCGACCGTGTCCGCGACCGGTTTTTTGATGAATTCGCCCGCCGGACCGTCATCGCCCAGCGGACAGTCGCCGCTCATGACTTGAAAGCCTCTGACTTCACACCAGACAGCGACCGCCTAAAAAGCAAGGACTTTGATCGGATGATGCGCCAAACGGTCATCGGCATCGACGAGGATATCAAGCTGATCAAGATATGGCGGAATGACGGTACCGTCCTCTACAGCTCCGACCACTCTATTATCGACGATAAAAACGAGCTTAACCGGGACCTGAAACGCGCCCTTGCCGGCCAAGTGGTATTTGAACCGTCGCCCGAAGAGAACCAGGTCGAGGTCTACTCCCCGATCGAGTTCGACGGTCAGATCGTCGGAGCTTTCGAGACCTATTTCCCGCTGGATGTGGCCACGGCCACGATCCGGGAAACGGTTCTGACGATCGCTGTCTTGCTCGGGGGCGGTCTGGCGTTCTTATGGGTCGGACTCTCATGGATGGTCAAGGGAGCGGCGGCGACTATCGACGCCCAGAACAGCCGGTTACGCCGGGCTAATGCCCGCCAATCAGAGGCTATTATCGAGCTCCAGGACAGTCATCTAGGCACCATACGGGCGCTGGCCGCCACAGTCGAAGCCCGCGATCACTACACCAACGGGCATGCTATGCGGGTCACACTCCTCGCCCACGTACTGAGCCAGGAGTACGGATTAGACCCAGAAGAACTCCGCCGCCTCCAACGGGCCGCGGCGCTTCACGATATCGGCAAGATAGGCACCCCGGACGGCGTTCTCCTCAAACCCGGACGGCTCTCAAATAGCGAGTGGCAAAGCATCAAGAAACACCCTGACATCGGAGCCGGCATCGTGGCTGCCACCCCCTATCTGCAAGATACGGCCACCGTCATCCGCCACCACCACGAACGGTTCGACGGCCAGGGATACCCGGAACGCCTGGCCGGTGAAGATATCCCGATCGCCGCCCGCATTCTGGCTATTATCGACGCTTTCGATGCCATGACCAGCGACCGCCCCTACCGCCGGGCCTTTGCCATCGATGAGGCCGTCAACCGGATCATCAAGGGAAGCGGGAGCCAGTTCGACCCCCGGGCCGCGGCCGCTTTCGTCGAGCTCTATCAGCGCAAACCCGAACTGCTCGCGAAAGTGATCGGCGACTACGACAGTCCCGACCCAAGCAATCTAGAACAACTCTTTGCTTCCAATCTATAGCGTGCCTAAGTCCCAGCCGGCCTGGTATAATCACGCCCATGCATAAAACGCCTGACTCACAGCCCTGGAAGATCGAGATCGTCTACTATACTGACCCTTACTGCACCTGGTGCTGGGGCTCGGAACCTATCCTGCGTCACCTTGAGGTCGTCTTCGGCGAACAACTGAAGTTGACTTACAAGATGGGCGGACTGGTCGAGGATATCGCTGACTTCTACGACCCGACCAACGACATAAGCTCGATGGAACAGGTGGCGCCGCACTGGTTGGAGGCGTCCGCCAGCCACGGGATGCCGGTGGATGTCAGTGTCTTCAATACATACCGCGATGAGCTGCGCTCGACCTATCCCGGCAGCATCGCCTACAAGGCGGTCGAACTGGTCGATGAAGATCGAGCCTCGATGTATTTGCGCCGTCTTCGGGAAGCGACTGCGGCGCTAACATTGCCGATACACCGCCGTGAGACACAGTTGGAGCTGGCAAAAGAGATCGGGGTCGATACCGATGCCCTGGCGGCCGTGCTCGACAACGGCCAGGCAAAAACAGCTTTTCAGGCCGATGTCGATGAAGCCCGCAGCCATGGCATCAGCAGCTTTCCCACATTCATCATCCGTAATGCGCGCGACGAGCAAATAGCCCTGCGCGGGTATCAATCTTTCGATAGCTTCGCGAGCGTCATCGATTCAGTCCACGGAGAACCGCTCGAGCGCCAAAAGCCGCCGCCTCTAGAGGATAT
>JAUWIO010000279.1 GCA_030605305.1 Actinomycetes bacterium | reverse complement strand
TTATAAGAGGTGAAACTAGTTTTGGCGACAAAGATTTTGGAAAAACGGCTGATTCGCGAACCGGATGTCTTCTATTTCAAACTGGATGTTCCGAATATCGCTCGAGCAGCGCAGCCCGGACAATTCGTCATCGTCCGGCTCCACGAGAACGGCGAGCGTATACCTTTATCGCTGGCCGATATCGACCCCGAAGAGGGCACGATCAGTCTGATCGTCATGTCCGTCGGGAAGACGAGTAGTGAATTCGTGGCGTTGGACGCCGGCGATTCCATCCGTGACGTTTGCGGGCCGCTGGGTCAACCGACACATCTGGATAAGCTCGGTAAAGTAATCGTAGTCGGCGGCGGCTTCGGTGTCGCCCCGCTCTTTCCGATCGCCCGGGGTTTCAAGAAGGCGGGCAACGAAGTCATCGCTATCATGGGCGCGCGCAGCCATGATCTTCTCATTTACGAGAAGGAGATGGCGTCCGTTGCCGACAAAGTCCTCGTCACCACCGATGACGGCAGCAAGGGCATTAAAGGTGTTGTGACCCTGGCGCTCGAGCAGGAACTCGACAAAGGTGATACCGACCTAGTCATCGCGGTCGGTCCGGCCATCATGATGAAGTTCGTCGCGCTGACGACGAAGAATTACAATGTCAAGACCATGGTCAGCCTTAACCCGATCATGGTCGATGGTAGCGGGATGTGCGGCGCCTGCCGGGTATCGGTCGGCGGCAAGACTCGGTTCGCCTGTACTGATGGACCCGATTTCGACGGCCATGAGGTCGATTGGGACCTTTTGATGAGCCGCCAACGTATGTATCTAGACGAGGAAAAAGAGTCTTTTGACGCCTGGAAGGCGCGCCACCAACACATGCTGGTCGAGCCTAACTAGGCGATACGGGAGGATAATAAGTGACCGAAAAGAAGGAAAGACCGAAACTAATACCGCATCGTACGCCCATGCCGGAGCAGGACGCAAAGGCCCGGGGCGCCAATTTCAAAGAAGTGAATTTGGGTTACTCAGTCGAAGAGGCCCTCAAGGAAGCTGAGCGTTGCATCAAGTGCGCCAAGCCGCAGTGTGTCAAGGGCTGCCCGGTACAGGTGCCCATCAAGGATTTTATCGAGCTCATTCAGGAAGAGGATTTCCAGGGGGCCATCAATAAGATCAAAGAGACCAATATCCTGCCGGCGGTTTGCGGCCGGGTCTGCCCCCAGGAAGACCAATGCGAGAAGGTCTGCGTGATCGGGCGCAAGGTCGAGCCGGTCGCTAGCGGCCGACTCGAGCGCTGCGCCGCCGATTGGGAGCGCGAACACGGGCAAAAGGCCGAGACTGATGTCGCCGCGTCGACCGGCAAGAAAGTAGCCATCGTCGGCAGCGGACCGGCCGGTGTGACCTGCGCCAGCGATCTGGCTCAGCGCGGCCATCAGATGACTATGTTCGAGGCGCTCCATGAACCGGGCGGCGTGCTCCTTTACGGTATCCCCGAGTTCCGCCTGCCCAAAGGTATCGTGAAGCAAGAGATAGACTGCTTGAAAGATCTCGGTGTCGAGATAGTCACCAACGCCGTCGTCGGGAAACTGATGACCGTCGATGATCTGCTCGATAGAGATGGTTTTGACGCGGTCTTTATAGGCAGCGGTGCCGGTCTGCCCAACTTTATGGGTATCAATGGCGAGAACCTCAACGGTGTCTACTCTGCTAACGAGTTCCTCACTCGCGCCAATCTAATGAAGGCTTATGACTTTCCGGAATTCGATACGCCGATCAAGGT
>JAUWIO010000049.1 GCA_030605305.1 Actinomycetes bacterium | reverse complement strand
GACGGTGGTGGAGAGCGTCGAGGAGGCCGCCGGGATCAGGGGAGCCAGGATCGGAGTGGTCGTTCAGACGCCCCAGTCCGTCGAGAACCTTCGCGAGATAGTCGGCTCGCTCGTAGCGAAGACAGCGGAGATCAAAGTCTTCACCACGATATGCAATGCAACGACCAGGCGCCAGGAGTCGGCCAAGAAGTTGGCCGAAGAAGTGGAGATGATGATAGTCGTTGGTGGCAAGAACAGCGCTAATACCTCGAGATTGTCGCAGATATGCCGCGACACTGGTACAGTCACATATCATATAGAGACTGTCCGTGAGCTCGAGCCCGAGTGGACGGTCGGAGTCGAGATCGTCGGGGTCACGGCGGGGGCGTCCACGCCGGAGTGGTTGCTTCAAGAAGTCATCGAGAAGCTTGAGGAGATAAGTTAATGCAGCACGCCAATAACAATGCGGTTGTCAGTTTGGTCGAACCGGAGAGTCCGGCCGCCGACGCCGGCCTTCTTCGCGGAGATACGGTACAGGCGATCGATGGACAGACACTTCGGGACATCATAGATTTTCAGCTGATGACAGCGGAGGAGAGCTTTGAAGTGGAGTACCTCCGGGATGGAGCGGCACACAAGGCCATCGTTGAGCCCGACGAGTTCGGGCGAGTGGGAGTTTCGTTCCGGAGCAGTGTCTTCGATCGGGTAAAGACCTGTCGAAATCATTGCGTCTTCTGTTTTGTCGACCAGCTCCCGGCGGGATGCCGCGAGTCGCTGCTGGTCAAGGATGATGATTTCCGGCTCTCTTTTCTCTATGGGAACTTCGTTACTTTGACAAATGTAACCGACAAGGAGATAGAGCGCGTCATCGAGGACCGGCTCTCGCCGCTCTACGTATCTTTGCACACTCTCGATCCGGCCCTTCGGCTGCGGATGCTCCGGCCGGCCGGTGACGATCGGACTTTCGAGCGGCTGGCGGCGCTGCAGGCAGCGGGGATCGAGACCCACATTCAAATAGTGGCCTGTCCGGGTGTCAACGACAATGAGGAGCTGGCCGCGACCGTGCAGGGCCTGCTAGAGGGATTCCCGGCCAGTGCGTCCATCGGCATCGTCCCGGTAGGATTGACCGGGCACCGCCATGATCTGGCGGAATTACGCTCTTTTGAGCCGCGGGAAGCCGAGGTCCTCCTCGATCAAGTAGGAGAGTGGCAAGCTCAAAGCCGGACCAACGGCGGTGATGGTCGGGTCTATGCGGCTGATGAGTTTTATTTGATGACGGGCCGCGCTCTTCCGTCGTCGGCAGAATATGATGATTTTCCGCAACTTGAGAATGGCATCGGTCTGACCCGACAGTTTCTCGATGAATTCTTCGAGGAGCTCGAGAAGGCCGATGCGTCACTCCATACTGGAGTCGTTGAAGTCCTCACCGCCTCTCTCGGGGCGGTCGTGTTAAGATCTGCCGCCGGGCGGCTCGAGGCCGCCGGCGGGCCGAGGATGCGTATTATCGAGGCAGCGAACACCTGGCTTGGCGGTGATGTCTCGGTGGCGCCGCTGCTGGCCGGCACCGACCTCTTAGCGGCAGTCCGGGATATCGGCGCCGCAGGCCCGGTCCTTTTTCCAGCCCACAGTCTCAACGGCGACGGCCTCTTTCTTGACGATCTCTCACCGAAAGACCTGGAGCGGGAGACCGGCATCGATTTTATACCTGTCCCGCCTACCGGCCGCGGTCTGCTCGAAGCTGTCCTGTCAGAAAACGGCTCTGATGGCTAGGCCGGTCGTCGCCATCGTCGGTCGTCCCAATGGCGGGAAGTCGACGTTGGTCAACCGGATAGCCGGTGGTCGTCGGGCGATCGTCGACGAAATCGCCGGCGTCACCAGAGACCGCAATTATATCGAAGCCGATTGGAACGGCAGGGAGTTTGGCCTGATAGACACGGGAGGTCTCGAGCTCGGCGACAAAGAGGTGATGGCCACAGCGATAAAAGATCAGGCTATGGCCGCGGTGTCCGAGTGTGACCTGGTAGTGTTCGTTGTCGACGGCCAGACCGGACCCGCTGGTCCTGACGACGAGATAGCGCTTATTCTGAGGCAAAGCCACAAGACGATCATGCTGGTCGTCAACAAGGTCGACGACCCCGACGACCCTGAACCTGTCTACCCGTTCTATAGTTTAGGTCTGGGGGAACCGTATCCGACTTCGGCCACGCACGGTCTGATGACCGGGGACTTCCTTGATGAGCTGGTTAAGAGGTTGCCGGATCCGCAGCCGGAACCACAGGAATCGGACGAGTTGCGCGTCGCCATCGTCGGGCGTCCGAATGCCGGCAAGTCATCGCTATTCAATCGCCTCATCGGTTCCGAACGAGCTGTCGTCGCCAAACAGCCCGGGACGACCCGCGATGCTATCGATACGATCGTGGAGGCCGGGGAAGGTGTTTATCGTTTCATCGACACGGCCGGCCTAAGAAAGGTGACCCGACTATCCAGCAGCCTCGAGTATTACGGCATTCTCCGGGCCCACCGGGCGCTCGAAAGCGCTTCGGTCGCCGTTTTGGTCGTCGATAGCGAGGTCGGGATCACCTACCAGGACCAGCGCGTAGCCCGGTTGGCGGCAGACAAGAAGTGCGCCCTGGTCATTGCGCTCAACAAGTGGGATCTCGTTGATGAGGAACAAGCCGAGAGGCTAGAGGACGCGCTGGCCTCGAAACTCGGCTTTGTCGACTACGCCATAGTCTTGAAGATATGCGCTCTGACCGGAAAGGGTCTTCACAAGCTCTTTCCCGCCATAGATCAGGTCGCCGACTCTTTCCAGTTGGAAATACCGACAGCAGTGCTCAATAAATTCTTGCTCGAACTGAGGCGAGGTCATTTGCCAAGCCGCAAGGGGAAGTCGCTCAAGCTCAAATATATCACTCAAACAGGGGTCGGGCCGCCCGTATTCATGATTTTTGTCAATGATCCCCGCATGGCTGACGGTGGCTACCGGCGTTTCCTGGCTAAGAAGTTCAGGGAGCGATTCGATTTGATAGGAACGCCCGTCCGGTTCCGTTTTCGCCGCGGGGAGTCTAAGTGAACGAAGTGAACTTTTTCTCGGTCATGACGTTCCTTATGTTGGGCGCCGCTTATTTGATCGGCGCCATTCCGACTGGATTGCTGGTCGGCCGGATCGGCTACGGTGTCGACCTTCGCGAGCAGGGTAGCGGCAACATCGGAGCGACGAACGCCAAGCGCGTGCTGGGGGGTCGGGCCGGCCGCCTAGTTCTAGCTCTCGATCTGCTCAAAGGATTCTTAGTGACGATAGCAGCGGGGTCGATCGTGACCGGTGTTTTGGCGTTCCCGCTTGAATCCCAGACAGTCATGAGTGTCAAAGGAGCCGGCGCCGTCATCGTCGCCACCGGGGCCGCTGCCGTCCTCGGTAACGTCTTCCCGGTCTACATCCGGTTCCAGGGCGGTAAAGGGGTTGGCGTCGGGTCCGGGGTTCTTTTGGCTATTGTCCCGGTCGTGACCGTGAGCCTGATGATCATTTGGCTGATAGTCAGGGCCGTGCCCCGGTATGTTTCGGTCGCGTCATTGTTGGTGGCCATTCTTCTCCCGGCTTTGACCGCCTGGAGATATCCGGCAAATACTGCCTATCTGGTTTTTACTCTGTTCGTTGCCGCCATGACCATATTCAGCCACCGAAAGAACATAAAGAGACTACTAGCCGGAGAAGAGCCGCGCATCGATGACCGCCAAGACAGTGAGCGGGCGAGCGCGGATGAGTAAGATAGCGGTCCTCGGGGCCGGCAGTTGGGGGACGGCCGTTGCCGACTTCTTAGCGGGGGCCGGACGGGAAGTCACCCTTTGGGGGCGCGACCCGGCAGTCGTGGCCGGGATCACACAAGCACATCGCAACCCGCGCTATTTAAGAGACATACGGCTCTGTGAGTCCATTAAAGCGACGACAGATCTACACCAGGCCGTCAGGGGCGCCGATATCGTCGCGATGGCCGTTTCTTCAGGCGCCGTGCGCGAGGTCCTGGTTTCGGCTGCGCCTGAAGTGTCCCCGTCGGCGGTCATTGTCAGTTTGACCAAAGGCCTTGAGTCCGGGACTCTGAAGAGGATGACACAAGTGATCGAGGAAGTTATTCCCGGACCTCCGGTAGCGGCCCTCTCCGGCCCCAACCACGCCGAGGAAGTCAGTCGTCGTATACCGAGTGCTACCGTCATCGCCGCCCAGGACGAGAAAGTCTCGCGTCTTTTGCAACGCGCCTTTATGACACCGGAGTTCCGTGTCTATCGAAACCGCGATCTACTCGGAGTCGAATTGGCCGGAGCGGTCAAGAATGTCATCGCCTTGGCAGCCGGCATATCGGACGGACTTGGATTTGGTGATAACGCCAAAGCCTCACTCGTCACTAGGGGTTTGGCCGAGATGTGGCGCCTCGGGGCGGCCCTTGGCGCCGAGTCGCGTACGTTCTCCGGGCTCGCCGGGATGGGCGATCTCGTGGCGACCTGCACTAGCCGCCATAGCCGCAATCGGGCGGTAGGCGAGAGGCTGGCCAAAGGGCAGGATGTTGAGGCGGCCCAGGCCGAGCTAGGCATGGTGGCCGAAGGGGGCAGGACGACGGCCGCGCTGAAAGAGCTGATGGAGCAGGCCGGCGTCGACATGCCGCTAAGTCTGAGCGTCTACGATGTCGTCTATCGGGGCAAAGACCCTCTGGTTTGCGTGGCCGACCTCATGGGTCGCGGACCGGCCGAGGAAGAATAGCCTGGAGATCCTCAGTTCGCGTTTGACTCTTTGGACTTTGGCTTGCTTGCCTCCGGCTCTTTGTCCGGGTTCGCGTCCTTCTTGACGTCATTACTCGATTTCATCGGAGCCGGATCCGTTTGCTTGTTCTTGTAGTCAGTGGTGTAAAAGCCTGACCCTTTGAAGATTATTCCCACCGGGTGAAAGACCCGCTTGACCGGACCCCCACATTTTGGGCATTCTTTCGGCGGGTCGTCGTTGATCTTTTGAACAACATCGAACTCTGTTTCGCACTCGCGGCATTTGTAGCCATAAGTCGGCATAAAATCTGTCCTTTCTGAGGCCAAAAGTTTACAGCATCAAGGTTGAACTGCGCAAGAAAGCGGCCGATTACTTTGCGTGGTTTGGCCGGTGCTCTTAATTGTGCGTCAATTGGACGAGCCGGAGCTACAAGGAGGAGACCCGATGCAAGATAGTGGACTGCGAGTAAAGACCGAACCAATAAAGGTGCGCATATTTACCGCTGAGTTTGAGATAGAAGGCAGCGCTCATGCGAAGCCGGGCGGTTATACCGGGCGTGTGTCTGATATTCTGAATATGACCAAGATCTCTTTCTTGCCGCTAACGGATGCTCGGTATCGTGAGCGCAAAAGTGATGGCGAGGATATGTATGAGAGTGAGTGTCTCGTCGTTCGCGTCGACTCGATCGAGGTCCTCGACTTCCTCTAGACGTGCTGAGCGAAAGCATCCATGGCGGCCTGCGTTTCTTTCTGGATGAAGATCTCCTGTCAGCCGGATTCCTGGGCGCTTTTACCACCCGTTTAGATCTCTCGCGTCGGCTTAAAGAAGACCCGGCGCGAGCGGCGGAAGACAGGCTGTTAGTTACGGGCGCTCTGGGGCTGCCGCCGCTAAGCTTGGTCTTTGCCGAACAAGTCCACAAAGATCGCGTGGCCGTGGTCAAAGAATCGGATATCGGGGCCGGATCGATTCCATCGAAACCCCCTTTGGCGGAGTCGGACGCGCTGGTGACCGCGCAAGAAGGAATCCCGCTTGTCATACTAACGGCCGATTGCGTGCCGATAGCGCTGGTCGATCAAGAGGCGGGTGTCTGCGCCGCCGTACACGCCGGTTGGCGGGGGACTCTTACCAAGATCGTCGGCGGCGCCGTCCAGGCCATGGTGCGCTTAGGCGCCCGGCCGGCCCGCATTCAGGCGTGGATCGGACCGGCGATCGGCCCCTGTTGCTATGAAGTCGGTTCCGAGCTATTCACGCGGTTTGCCGAGCGATTTGTCGTCCCGCCGCCGACGGGTGACGATGAGCGGCTTGATCTGCGCGAGATCAACGAGGGGACGCTCAGAGATTCCGGTGTCCCCGCTGAGAACATCGAGTCCCTCGGTCTCTGCACGGCCTGCGAGGACGACACCTTCTATAGTTGGCGGGCCCGTCGCGACGCCGGTCGTCAAGGGTTGATCGTTGCGCGCCTGAGGTGAGGTGGCCGCGGGCGATGGAGCGCCGGCCTTAGAAGCTCCATGGCTGAGAGAGATCGCTCCCGGATTGCTCCTCCATAAACCAGTCGGCGATGGCCCACTGACCGAGGTAGTCGAAATCAAGACTCCTTTGCAGGCCGATCCTGTAGACAAAGGCTTGGTTCAGTTCG
>JAUWIO010000056.1 GCA_030605305.1 Actinomycetes bacterium | reverse complement strand
TAAGAGGAGTGTGCATCAGGTACGCGACTCGCAGCGCACCCGCAGCCTAACGCCGCAGATGCGCCCCGAGCCGGCTTTGTGGGGGAGGCAGGATTTGAACCTACGTAGGCTAAGCCGACGGGTTTACAGCCCGCTCCCATTGGCCACTCGGGCACTCCCCCGAAACACAAGACCAGATAGTATCGATTGCTCTTGGCCTTGTCAATTTATCTGGGTGGATCGCCTATCTTCATACCCCGGGCCGATTTGTTTCGCTTCGAGATATCTATATAATCTCTGAGATGGAAACGATTATTGGACACGAGAACCTGCACTTTGATTCACCGACGGTCGCCACGATCGGTACTTTTGACGGCGTTCATCTCGGACACCGGGCAATTATCGAAGCTACCGTCGCGGAGGCAAAACGGGCCGGTCAACCCAGTCTGCTCTTGACCTTCGATATCCACCCCCGCGAAGTCTTGCGACCCACTCAACCGCTTGACGTCCTCACTGTCATAGACGATAAGCTGGAGTTACTGGCAGAGTTCGGCCTCGACTACGTCTGCGTTCTGAAATTCCGCCGGATCGCTAAGCTCTCAGCCGCCGAATTCTATACGCAGATCTTGCGAGACCAGGCGAAAGTCGACCACCTCTTTGTCGGCGAGAACTTCCGGTTCGGGGCCGGGGCCATGGGCGATGCGGCCTGGCTGCGAGAGGCCGGCGCCGGTCAGATGTCCGTGACGACTTTTCCGCTGCAGAAAACAGCTGATGCGACTATCAGCAGCACCGTTGTTCGAGGTCACTTGCGAGATGGGTCCGTCGATAAGATACCGGCTTTACTTGGCCGGCACATCGCACTTTCCGGACGGATCGTCCACGGGGCGGGACGCGGCGCGGGCTTAGGTTTTCCCACCGCCAACATCGAATTCGTTCCCGGTCTTTGCGGGCCGGCCCAGGGGGTCTATATCGGCTACCTCCGGGTTGGCGACGAGCGCCTGCCTTCAGTCATAAACTGCGGCCACAATCCGACCTTCGGCGGCGAAACATTCTCCTGTGAGGCCCATGTCCTCGACTATCAGCGCGAGCTATACGGCAAGACTATCAAGCTTGAGTTAGCCAAGCGGCTCCGCAGCGAGCGGAAATTCCCTTCCCCGGAAGCCCTGAGTCGACAGATAACCGACGACGTGACTCAAGCTCGGGCCTGGTTCAGCGCAAAAGACGCATCCCGTTAAGGATGACCAGGAGAGCACTACCCTCGTGACCGATGATCCCCAGCGGCAGCGATAAGTAGCCGCCGAAAGTCGTCAAGATCAACGCCGCGACCACCACCAAGGAAAAAACGATGTTCTGCTTGATCACCCGCATCGTCCGCTGACTCAACTCGATCGTATACGGTATTTTGGTCACGTCATCGGCCATCAGAGCGATGTCCGCGGTTTCCAGGGCCACATCGGTGCCGGCGGCCCCCATCGCGATGCCGACCGTCGCCGCTGCCAAAGCCGGCGCATCATTGACCCCGTCGCCGACCATGGCCACGTTACCGTAGCGTCTCCCGAGCGCCTTGATGAGCTCAAGTTTGTCCTCGGGCAGTAATCCGGCATGAACAGAGTCGATGCCAAGCTGCTCGGCTATCAGGGCGGCGGCGGGCTCATTGTCCCCCGTCAGCATTATTAGCCGGCCGACACCGGCGCGCCGAATATCTGCCAACGCTGCCGGCGTCTCTTCGCGGATCCGATCCGCCAGCGCAAGCGCGCCGATGAGCTCATGCTCGCCGGCCAGCAAGACGACCGTCTTCCCCTCTTTCTCCAGCTCGAAGATGTCCGGCCTAGCGGACAACGGCAACTGCCGCTCCTCGAACAGCCGCCAGCTCCCGACATAGTAGCGGTCCGCCCCGATCGATGCCTCGGCGCCGCTGCCCGGGATCGCCTGAAAATCAGTCGATTCCAACGGCTGCAACGCCCGCTTCTTGGCGGCGAAATCGACAGCCCGGGCGATCGGATGCTCACTTCGCGCTTCTATCGCCCAGACGTATTGAAGTATCTTTTCCTCATCCCAGCCATTGAGTGAGACAATGTCGGTCACCTCTGGCTCCCCTGCCGTCAATGTCCCGGTCTTGTCGAATGCGAACACATCAATAGAACCGGCCGCCTCAATGTACGCGCCCCCCTTGACCAGCACACCATGGCGGGCGGCGTTTCCGATCGACGAGACCAGAGCCACTGGGGTCGAAATGATCAGAGCACAAGGGCAGGCGACGACCAAAAGAACCAGGGCCCGCTCCAGCCATGGACCGAAGTCCCCGCCGGTCAACAGCGGCAGCGCCACGGCGGTTATGAGGGCCGCGGCCATGACGATCGGCGTATAGTATCTGCCGAACCGCTCAGTAAAAAGCTGGGTGGGCGCTTTATGCGTCTGGGCCTGCTCAACCATGTGAATGATCTTCGAGATCGTATTGTCGGCGACGGATTTAGTCACCTGGATATCCAACGCGCCGTGCTGATTGATAGTGGCCGCGAAGACCTTGTCGCCCTCGGCCTTCCCCACCGGCATCGATTCACCCGTGACCGATGCTTGATCGACAGCCGAACGACCGGCGACGACGAAGCCATCCATCGCTATTTTTTCGCCCGGCTTGACCTGGATGATGTCGCCGACCACGATCTCTTCGACCGGTTTGCGGTGGATGTGGTCACCGTGACGGACGTCGGCTTCAGCGGGCGCCAGCTCGATCATGCTCCGGATAACCCGCCTGGTCCGCTCCATCGAGGCCGCTTCCAATGCGCTACCGATAGAGAAGAGAAAGACCACAGCCGCACCTTCGACCCATTCACCTAGAGCCATGGCCCCGAGAACGGCCACCATCACCAAAAAATTCATATCGAAAGTACGGTTCTTGACCGAATAGAAACCGCTCTTGGCGACGGACCAGCCGCCGAATACGATCGAAAGAGCGTATGAGATATCGGCGGACAAGCCCCCTGCCCCCGCGTAAGAGCCGGCCAATCCAGCGGCCAAAAAGACTCCGGACATGGCCGTGCTGAAGGTCCGTTTGTGCCTTTGCCACCAGGAAAGTTCCTCCGCGGGCTTTCCGGCCTCCATGACCCCGTAGCCGAGGTTCTCGACCGTTTTGATGACTCGCGCCGGGTCGAGCTTGTCCGCTTCGTACTCAATGGACAACTTGGCGGTAGCGAAATTGGCTGAAGTCCAGACCATGCCCGGCAGCCTCCTGACCGCTCCCTCGAGCTTGATGGCGCAATCGGCACAATCGAGGCCGGTCAAAGTGTATGTCTCGTGACCGAACTGCTCCGCTAGAGCGCACCCCAGAGCTTTGGCCCGCCTCTCGAGCGACTCAAAGGAGACGATGTTCGCATCATAGGAAAGAGTGAGGATCGAACCGACCGGATCGAGGTGGGCCTGAGCCACGCCCTTCACTTCCTCCAGCCCGGTCTTAAGTTTTTGGCTGCAGCGGACGCACTCGTTCCCTTCGCAAAGGACCGGTATCTTAAAATCGCGTTCTTCGAGCATCTCCATCAGTCAGCCCTCCCTCACGTGCTCAAGCGCCTGTGAAAGCAAGGTGGAGATGTGGGCATCGTCAAGCGAGTAAAAGATGCGCTGACCGTCACGGCGGCGTTTGACTAATTTCAGCCCCCGCAACAGCCGTAATTGGTGGGAAACCGCGCTTGGCGTCATTTCAACGGTCTGTGCCAACTCGTGGACGCAAAGCTCCCGGGCGAGTAATGAATGTACGATCTTTAGGCGCCCGGGATCGCCGATAGCCTTAAATATATCGGCCAAGCTATCTAGCTCGGATCCACTGACAGCTATGATCTGTTCGGCGCCCACCGACATTAACGCTCACCCTTCCCGTAAGTATATGAATATATGAACATCTATTCATATGCTAAACCGGAAAGATTCGTTGGACAAGGGAGGGGCGGGGTGGAATCCTGGTCTTACTCAGTCGACCGCGACGCGTTTACCGATCATCTCGACAGCGCTGCCGCGCTCTTCAAAGAGGGATACGTTCGTCCGCTCATCAAAGAGGCCGACTAGTTCAAGGATGCGGATAACATTCTGATCTTTGCAGACGATACCCATGTAGCCGCTACGGGGTACGAGCTGTTTCATGGCGCTGAAAAGGACACCGATACCGCCGCTGTCCAAATAGTTGACCTCTGTAAAGTCGAGAACCAGGCTCTTTGTGCCGTTCTCTATCAGATCGTCTATCTGCCGTTGCAGTCGCGGCGCCACGAAATGGTCTATCTCGCCCTCAATATCTAAAATCGGGACATGATCTTCGGCTTCAACACGCATCTCCATTTAGTTCCCCCTCGCTGTGGCCATTTATTTTTTGAGTTTCGAGTGATACCATCATCCGTGTCTATCGGCCCGCTTAGCTCAGAGGAAGAGCATCCGCCTTGTAAGCGGACGGTCGGGAGTTCGACTCTCCCAGCGGGCTCTGAGTGAACGAAGCTTCTTATTCTTTCCCCTGAAGCGCCCAAACTATGTTAGAAACAGCGGTTATTTACTAGGGAAGCGTCTTTACCCCTACATGCAGGGGACTTAAGCCTCAATGGCCGATGCGGAAATGGTTCGTTATGGGGACGCGCCAGTCTTTTCCGAAGGCCCGGGGGGTGATCTTGACGCCTGGAGGCCCTTGGCGCCGCTTGTACTCGCTTCGATCGACCATCTGAATGACTTGTTCGACAGTCTCTTGCGGGCACCCGGAGGCAATTATCTCAGCCGGGCTCCGCTCTTCTTCAATATATGCTCGCAAGATCGGGTCGAGAACATCGTAATCCGGCAGGGTGTCGGAGTCTTTCTGGTCTGGGCGGAGCTCAGCCGTGGGCTCCCTGGTCAGGATCCGCTCCGGAATGATCTGGCGCCCCTTGCGCTCATTGAACCGCCGGCAGAGCTGATATACAAGCGTCTTCGAGACATCTTTCAAAACCGCGAACCCCCCGCTCATGTCGCCGTAGAGAGTGGCGTACCCAACGCTCATCTCGCTCTTATTCCCGGTGGTCAAGACGAGCCAGCCAAACTTATTCGACATGGCCATCAAGATATTGCCGCGGATCCGCGCTTGCAGGTTTTCCTCTGTCACATCAGCGTGATGGTCGGCAAATACGCCCGTTAGCGCGTCCAGGTAAGTCCGGAAGATCGGCTCGATCGGGACCGTCTCCATCTCCACTCCAAGATTCTCCGCCAGAGCGGCAGCGTCCTCAAGACTGGCCGTGGAAGTATATCGCGAGGGTAGAAAAGCGGTCGTCACTTTCTCGGCCCCCAGGGCTTCGACGGCCAGGACTGCCGTGAGCGCGGAGTCGACTCCGCCGGAGAGGCCCAGTACGACTTGGGAAAAACCATTCTTGGCCACGTAATCGGTGACCCCTAGCGTTAGAGCGGCGGCAACCTCATCTACCGGCTCCAATAGTTCTTTGACAGCGGTTACTTCTCGCTTCGCGCGGGGCGCTCGGGGGGCGCCGACCGCCAACTGCTTCACGCTATGGCTTCCCTCGCCGGTCCGGCCACTGTCGGCCCCCCGCTCCGCCCGCAGCTTCAGTATCATATCGGCGTCATACTCCGCCACTACCAGCTCTTCTTCAAACTGGCTGCCCATGGCCAGCGGTCGCCCATCCGCGCCTATGACGAGGCTCGCTCCATCGAACACAAGCTCGTCCTGACCGCCGACCAGATTGACGTAGGCTACTCCGGCCGCGTGGGTCGTCGCCCAATCGCTCAGAACTTCCCCGCGAAGTCCTCCCTTGCCGATGTGGTATGGAGATGCGTTTAGGTTGACGACGACTTCGGCGGCGCCCTCGTCGACTTCGATCCCGGGTGGTCCGCTTGCGTGCCAGATATCTTCGCAAATACTGACGCCGACGTGCACTCCGGCGACTTCGAGCACGAGATAGTCCCGACCGGACGTGAAGTAGCGCTTCTCGTCAAAGACGCCGTAGTTCGGTAAGTGATGCTTGTGGTAGATGTCGAGCACTCGACCGTTTTGAATGACAGCGGCCGCATTATAAAGGTGGTCTGTGCGCCGGTCCAGACAGCCGACGATCAGAGTCGTGTCGGGGAATTATCGGGCAGCAAGGGTGCTCCTCTCAACTGACGCGCGCGCCTCCGCGACAAACAGCGGCGTGAAGAGAAGGTCT